>NZ_JBSGBY010000025.1:0-29937 GCF_053601505.1 Nocardia sp. NPDC004722 | reverse complement strand
CTGCCGGCGCAACCAGGTTCCGTACGCCAGGTCGAGGCGAGCGCGGTACCACGGGCTGGCCGCGGCGGCGAGTTCGTAGGCTCGAGCGAACCGTACTTCGGCTTCGTCGTCCGGGGCGAGCAAAGCGTGGGCGAAACGGTAGGCCCGGTGCACGCCGAGGGAATCAGTATGGGCCAGCATCGGTTCCATGCGCGCCACGATCGCGCGCGCGTCCTCGACCCGGTCGGCGTCCGCGGCGGCCTCGGCGAGATAGTCGATGGCCCAGTAGCTCTGCAGCGCGTGGTAGGCCGGATCGGCAGGATCCATCATGCGACGCAACTGCTGGTAGGCCCCTTCGGGGTCGGCACAACCGAGCCGGGACAGTCCCTTCGACAACTGCACGCCGTTGAGCAGGCCCTCGTTGCCCGAAAGAACGGCTGCCCGTTCGACTTCCGCGAGCAATGCCGCCGAATCGGAGGACAAGCCGCGTAGCGCGGCGAGATTGGCCTTGCCCAACGCCGCGCACGCCTGCCAGATCGTTTGCCTGGTCTCGGCAGCCAGCCGATACGCCTCGTCGGCCGCGGCCTCGGTCAGATCCCAACGCCCCACATACATTCCGGCGAAGGTGCGCAGAATCAGCACCTGGCACAACAGCGCGAGCCGTCCTTGGCGGCGCAGGCCATCGACGGCGGGCATCACGAAGGACAGGGCGCGGTCGAAATCGCCGCACACGAAGGCCACCCGGGCGAGCACGGCGGACAGCTGCGGATCGGGATTGCCGTGTTCGCTCCACCATGCCAGCTCTGCGAGCACCGACCGATGTCGGTGCATACCATCGGTGATCGCGTCGATCACCAGTCGGCGCGGATCTCGTGACGGCTGCGGCAGGTGATCGGAGACGGCCAGTACCGCCGCCCGCGCCTCCGCCCCGAGCTCGGCCCAATAGAACCGCAATACGCTGCCGGCCAACAGATTCGCGGCGAGTTCGGTATCGCCGCCATCGCGGGCGTGCGCCGCCGCGCGGATCAGTCGGCGCATAGCGTCGACATCTCCGGGCACGCCATCGTCGAAGGCGCTCTCGAGCACGGTCAGGCGAGCCCGCTCGGGGGGATCGAGCGTCAGGTCCCGGATACGGTCGATCATTCTCGCGACAGTGTCGGGAAGACCTAGCTCGAATGCGACCTCACCGGCTCGCAGCAGCCTGCGGGACCGGGGTCCGTCACCGTTGGACAGCTCTGCGGCTTTGTCCAGCCAGGTCGCCGCCGTCGCGGGGGCGCCGCGTTCGAGGGCTCGCGTGGCCGCAGTGTCCAGGGCTGCCGCGACGTTTTCGTCGGGTCCGGCCGACGCCGACGCCAGGTGCCAGATTCTGCGATCCGGGTCGCGGGCGACAGCGCGGGCCAAGGCCAGGTGCGCGGCGCGACGCCAGTAGGCACCCGCCGACTGCACGACCGCCGACCGCATCAATGGATGCCGGAATCGTATTGCGGGACCGTCGATCACGAGCATGTCGAGACCGAGTATCGCGTCGACGTCGGTCGGCGAGAGCGGGTGGCCGACCATAATCGCGGCGGCGTCCATCACCTCGGCCATACTGTCGCTGTCATTAACGGCGGCGAGCAGCACCAGCAGCCGCGGCTCTTCTTCGAAACCTGCCAGTCGGGCGGTGAACGCACGTTCCAGCCGGGCGGACATGGGAATCGGATCACTCGGTGCCCCGAACATGTCGGCCTGATCGGTTTCCCGCAGCACCGAGGGCAGCTCGATCAGCGCCAGCGGATTGCCTCGCGCGGCGTTCAGCACCCGGCGTTCGACCGCGGTCGGCAGGTCAGGGGTGCTGTGTCGCAGGAGCGCCAGCGAGTCACCCGTGTCCAACTCCTCGAGTACCTGCCGCATCACCACCGAATCGAGCGTGGCCGACTCGGCGGTGGCGCTGGGACGAGCCGCGGCCAGCATGATCGCGGGTTCGGTGGCGAGCCGCCGGGCCACGAATTCCACGGCGCGGCGGCTCGCCTCGTCGAGCCAATGCAGATCGTCGACCACCAGCAGCACGGGCTGATCCGCCGCCAGCTCGCAGATCAGTTCCAACGCGGCCAGTGCGACGAAGAAATGTTCGGGCGGCTCATTCGACCGTGCCCGTCCGAACGCGGTGAGCAGTGCGTCCCGATGGCCCGGTGAGAGCGTGTCGATACGGTCGAGCACCGGGCGCAGCAGATCGTGGAGCGCGGCGAAGGCCAGGTGCTGCTCGGTCTCGACCCCGCGCGCGGACAACACCAGCATTCCGCGCGCTTCGGCCAGCGCGGCGGCCGCGGTCAGCAAAGCCGTCTTCCCGATACCCGGCTCACCGACGAAAACCTTTGCCGCGCCGCCGGTCCGTACCTCGTCGAGCAACGCTTGCAGGGTTGCTACCTCCGCGTTCCGCCCCACCAGCATCTATTCGTCTCTCACCGATCTACCCGCCGTCCCGCCCAACACCGGGACGCCATGCACACTGTCGCGGAATGATCCTACGACTGTGACGAGCACTGAGATCAGAATGGGTACTTGCGCGGTTCGTGTTGGACGGACACCCAGTGGTGGGTGGTGAATTCCTCCATCGACCAGCTGCCGCCGAATCGCCCCAAGCCGGACAGCTTCTCGCCGCCGTAGGCGGTGTTGTCCTCCTCGTTCACCGGACTGTCGTTGACGTGGGTCATGCCGGCGTTGAGGCGCAGTGCGAATCGAGTGCCGCGTTCCCGGTCTCGGGTATGCACCGCACTCGACAGCCCGTATTCGGTGTCGTTGGCCAAACGCAGCGCGTGCTCTTCGCCTGCGGCTTCGATGATCGTGATGACCGGACCGAAGACCTCCTCACGTGCTGTCGCGATCTCGTTGCCGCCCAGCAGGATTTGTGGCGGCAGCGCGAGTCCGGCCGGGCCGACGGGAGCTCCGCCCAGCACTGGTCGCGCCCCTTCGCACAGGGCGCGGGTAACCTTCTCCTGGACCGAGTCGAGCTGGCGGCGGCTGATGAGAGGGCCGATGAAGGTCGAAGGATCCGAGGGATCACCGACCCCGAGCGTCCTGGTCCGTGCGACGAACCGATGGACGAACTCATCGTGCAGCGCGGTATCGACAATGATGCGGTTGGCGATCATGCAGATTTGGCCGGAGTTGTAGAACGAGCCGAACACCGCAGCGTCCACAGCCGATTCGATATCGGCGTCGTCGAGAACCACCAGTGGTGCGTTGCCGCCGAGTTCCAGGAGCAGCCGTTTGATTCCGGCACGCCGGGAAATGCCGATGCCGGTCTCGGTGGAGCCGGTGAACGACACCACCCGCGGCGTGGGATGCGAGATCAGCGCATCGCCGATCGTCGCAGACCGGCCCACCACCACATTGAGAACTCCGGCGGGCAGTCCAGCCTCCTCCAGAATTCTGGCCAGCAGCAGTCCACCGGTCACCGGCGTCTCGCTCGACGGTTTGAGCACCACGGCATTGCCCAGCGCGAGCGCCGGCGCCAGCGTCCGATTGGTGAGATACATCGGGAAATCCCATGGGCTGATCAGGCATACGACGCCGACGGGGCGTCGATACACCCGGTTCTCCTTACCTGGAATGTCGGAGGGAATGATCCGCCCCTCCGCGTGGTGCGGCATCGCGGCCGCCTCCAGGAAGCCGGCTCGCACGACGCCGAGTTCGATCTCGACTTTGGCTCGTGTGCCGCCCGATTCGGCGATCATCCATCCCGCGAGCTCCTCGTGGCGGGCGCTCACGATGTCGGCGGCCGCCCGCATGACGGCGGCGCGGGTTTCGGGAGTCGTTGCGGCCCATGCGATCTGGGCGGAGGCCGCGGCCGCATAGGCCGTCTCGACGTCGGGGACGTCGGCCTCAGGTATCTCGAGCAGAACCTCTCCGGACCACGGATTCAGATCCGTGAGGACTTCCCCGGACACGCCGGTCCGGTAGTCACCGCCGATCGGCATGGTGTGAAAGTCGCTGTAGCGCGGGGGCGCGGTGATAGTAGCCATGTCATCGTTCCTTGGATGGTTTCGATTCGGGGTGTTCGACCGCGTCAGCGCCAGTAGTTGTTGGCCGCGGCGATGGTGGCGAATTCGACGGCGACCACGTGGCCGGCGGCAATCAGGCCGTTGGGGTCGTTCGCGTAACGCGCTCGACCCGATTCCAGAATGTCGAGATCGGTCTGGATGGTGTGAACGGTATTGCGCGCCATCGCGATAGCAAGCGCACGGCCCTCTTCGGCTGTCGCGGTGAGCAAGGTGCCGCCCGGCACCAGAATCAGGGCCGCATCAGGTACCCGGTTCATCGTTGTCCGCCTTTCGGTTCGGTTAGCCAATGCCATCGATGGCATCGAGAACGATGCCGACGACTGCATCCGGATGCGCGACCATCACCGCGTGCGAGGAGTGCACGGTCTCGATGTGAGAGCCCGCCCGTTGCGCCATGAACCACTGGCCCGCAGGCGGAATGGCCTTGTCGTCGAGAGTGATCAGATCCCAGCTCGGCACCGTGGCCCAGGCCGGATCGCCGGAGGGCTCGAGTTGCGCTGTCAGCGCGAGCGGATGCTGGGTGGCCGCCATCCTGGCGGCCTCGTCGGCAGCGACGTCGCCGGCGAACACGGCAGGGAAGTCCTCGGTCTTGATGTAGACATCGGCGTTGAGGATGTCGAGCCGCGGCCGGATATCGATAGTGGCCGGACCCAGGAGCGCGCCGGGAAACCTGATCGGATCCACAGCGGTGGTGATGCTCTCGCCCGCGACGGGAAGGAACGCGCCGACGTATACCAACGCTTTCACTGCCGGAAGGCCACGAGCGGCATTGGTGATGACGGCCCCACCATAGGAGTGTCCGACCAGCACGATCGGCCCGGGAATGGTACGCAATACCGAGCGGACGTAGTCGGCGTCACTTGCCAAGCCGCGCAAAGGGTTCGCGACGGCGACCGCGTCGTAGCCGAGGCGCTGAAATGCAGCAATGTCCGCATCCCAGCCAGTGGTGTCGGCGAACGCGCCGTGGACCAGCACGATCGTCGGTCGAGCCGAGACATTCGCGGGCACATCGGCGGCCGACCGTGGAATCCACGTGTCGACAGCGACCGTGGGTGTCACCGCGGCAAGGGTGACGGCAAGCATCAGCAGGGGGCGCCGCCAACTGTTTTTCATACGCATTGTGCTTCCTTTCCCGGAGTCGATCCGCACCCGTTCGCGCGATCGACGATCCGAAGCTAGGTCGGGGCGACACCGCCGGGCTTGAGTCATCTGACTGCCGACCGCCCGCGACGGCACTCGCAGTCATCACACCGGCGACGCGCAGTCGATTGACCGAAGCGGGGATTGCCGTGGCCACGACACCATTCCGGTATCGCGTTCCCCGACGAAAGAAGACGATCATGAACTCCCCTGAGCGGCCCGTTGTCTTCATCCACGGCCTCTGGTTGCATCCCGGCTCCTGGGCACCGTGGGTGGAGCTCTTCACCGAACTCGGCTATCGCCCCATTGCTCCCGGCTGGCCCGGCGTGGCACCTACGGTCGAGCTGACCCGCGCGCACCCGGACAGTGTCGCCGACCACGGCATCGACGATGTGGTGGCCCACTACTCGTCGGTCATCGACACCTTGCCGACCCCGCCGATCGTGATCGGCCATTCGTTCGGCGGGCTGATCGCTCAGAAGCTGCTCGGCCAGAACAAGGCCGCCGCGGCGATTGGCATCGACGCCGCGCAGATCAAAGGCGTCCTACCCCTGCCGCTTTCGGCACTGCACTCGACGCTGCCGGTGTTCAAGAACCCCGCCAACAAGCATCGGTCCGTGATGCTGTCCGCGGACCAGTTCCGCTACGGGTTCGGCAATGCGATTACGGCCGAGGAATCCGACGCACTGTACGAGCGATGGGCCATCCCGGCACCCGGCAAGCCACTGTTCGAGGCGGCGGCCGCGAACTTCACGCCGCACTCGCCGGCCGAGATCGATACCGACAACGAATCGCGTGGTCCGCTGCTCCTGATCGCGGGCGGCAAAGACCATACCGTGCCGGAAGTCATCACCGAATCCACGTTGAAGCAGTATCGGCACACCGGGGCGGTCACCGAACTGATCGAGTTCGCCGATCGCGGACATTCGCTGACCATCGACAGCGGATGGCGGCAAGTCGCCGATTCCTGCGTGAAATGGCTTGCCGGACAAGGCTTGTAGAGCAGAACGAAAGGAGTACTCGTCATGGATCTCGAGTTACGCGGGCAGACCGCTATCGTCACCGGAGCGAGCCGCGGCATCGGCCTGGCCATCGTCGAAGCGCTGGCCGCCGAGGGTGCGCATGTCGTCGCCGGCGCTCGGTCATCCTCCGCCGCCCTCGACAAGCTGGTCGCCGAGGGCGGCGTGCGATGGGTCGCAGTCGATCTGGCCTCCGCGTCCGGGATTGCCGAGCTCGCCCGGGCCGCCGGAGATCGGATCGACATTCTTGTCAACAACGTCGGTAGCGCGCCGGCGAGGCCGGACGGCTTCCTCAACGTCACCGATGAGCACTGGCACACGACCCTCGACCTCAACCTGATGGCCGCCGTGCGCATGACCAGGACCGTCCTGCCCACCATGATCACCCGAGGCAGCGGCGCCATCGTGAACATCGCCTCGGTGAATTCCGCACTGCCGGACCCACTGGTCATCGACTACAGCGCCGCCAAGGCCGCCCTGGCCGCCTTCTCCAAAGCCCTCTCGAAGGAATTCGGTCCCAAAGGCATTCGCGTCAACACGGTCAGCCCCGGCCCGGTCGAGACAGACTTGTGGCTGGCCCCCGGCGGCGTCGCGGATGTAGCCGGCAAGGGGGCGGGCGTGTCACCGGACGCCATCAGAGCCGCCGCAGCAGCGGCCACCACGACCGGGCGGTTCTCCCAACCACGTGAAATCGCCGACGCGGTCCTCCTGCTCGCAAGCAGCCGCAGCGCCAACACGACTGGTGCAGATCTGCGCATCGACGGCGGCTATACACCCACCTGGTGATCCTTCAGACGTCGCCGAAGCCAGCCACAGCCCGCCTCACCCGGATCAACCCGGGGACAGCGGATAGATCCGCCGCGGTACCGGCAGATCGGCTGAAATCTGCAGCTCACGGCGGGTCCAGCTTGTTGTGGATGCTGTCCGTGCAGCTCCGGCGAAACGAACCCACACCGCGACGAATCATCGGGACTCGTTCGCTGGCTGTCGCAGTTCGAACGACAGTCAGTGGAGCTCATCGAAGCCGACGCGATTCAGCCTCAGAAGCGGCTTGTGTAGGGAGACACCCAGAGCGGCCCACCTGAAGCAGTGCCAGTAAGCCAGTCTCAGCACCGGCAACCCCGCCGACCTTGCGAGACTACCGGGGAGCTGCCGACCGGACCCGAGAAATCATGGACGTCAACGAAACTCAACTTGGGCAACCGTCCGGGACCAATGGGCTGGCACCCCAACGATCGCAACCGTCCCATATGTCCCGCGTTGTCCGCCCGAACGCACCAGGTGGCAATAGATTTCGCAGTATTAGGCGCGCCGTTCGGCATCGACATACCGGACGGTTGCCAAATTCGTTGCCAGAAACCTCGATAAAAGTTGAGGGCGGCCCTGAAACCTACCGGTCAGGACCGCCCCCAATGGTAGCGGGGACAGGATTTGAACCTGCGACCTCTGGGTTATGAGCCAACAAGGACACGTCCCGCACGGTCCCTGCGAGTACCGGGTGATCCCGTTTCCGCTGGTCACAGGGGACGCCATACGTCCGTACCGTCTAGGTGATTCCACCCGTTTCGTGGGGTTCCGCTGCGTCCGGTTGCCAAATCCGTTGCCAATTTGAGCGGAACCGCCGGGCCCGCCTGCGCCCCGTCCGGTCAATGGCGGCGTCGGACGAACAAGAGATCGGAGGCGGATTTCAGCGCAGCCCACGATATTTCCGCGAGTGAGCGGATGAGGACTCGTGCGAGTTGGGGGTTGGAGTGCAGCCCGGTGCGGATGGCGGCGGCGGTGGTGGTGATCGCGGTGCGGACCTGGTCCGGGTCGACGGTGGAGAGGAAGCGGCCGTAGGCTTCCGGCTGCGCCGTGGGGTCGGCTGCGGCTACTCGGTTGTGCATGGCAAGCAGGGCCGTGACGATGCGGCCGAGCTGTTGCGGTTCGGCTTGCTCGTGCATCACGCGACCGACGTTGTGGTAGGACGATTCCGGGAGCTGGGCAATCCTTTCCGCGTAGTAGGCAAGGCCACGGCCGAAGTTGGCGAGGATTCGGGTGTTGGAGGACACCGCGTCGTCGAGGACGTCGTGGTGGGTGGTGGTGGCGTCCGCCATCGCGTACAGCCACTGCTCCAGTAGCAGCGATGTCGTCACGAAAGCCTCGTGGCTCTCGTGGTATCGACCGGTCGTGAGGTATCGGTCGATCAGGTCGTCGAAGGTCGGCCGGAAGAGGCTGATGTCGTCGCGAAGGGCGTTGGTGCCCACCGACAGTGCGGTGACAGTGCGTCCCGCCTGTGCGGTGTCGACGCTCTCGAGCAGGTCGAGCATCAGTCCGCCGAACGCGATTCGGAATCGTTCGCGATCCTCGGCCGACAGTTCCTCGGCGTAGTTCGCGGAATCGACTGCCACCTCGTAATGAGTGGCGAACACGTGCCCCAGTCGCCGGAAGGCTTCTCGGCCGGCGGTGGCCGCCTCACCGTCGGCGGTGGCGCCCACGGGTGTGCTCGCCGCCGCAGCCAGGCGATCGAAGTAGGAGTCGACTATTTGCCGGTATCGGTCGCCGTTGGCGAGGGTGGACTGGTTGTCGGTCTCAGGGTGGACTGCATCGGCCATGCCGGCCACGGTAGGGCTCGCCGACCGGTGCCGCCCAGGCCCTTGTCCCGGGTTCTGGGACAGCTTTCCACCTGCGCGATGACTACCACCCCTGGCTTGTACAACTGTGTAGGTACTAATATGTAAAGTCGAAGTACCGGGCCCGAGTGGCCGATGCAAACAGAGGATGTAAAGCAATGACGCTGGAAGACACCCGTAGAACCCGCACGCCACGCAAGCGCAAGAGTTCGCCGTCGGCAACGGAGACGCATCCCGCCCTCGCGCCGGTGGATCACGAGATCGTGGTGGTGGGTGCAGGGTTTTCCGGCATTGGACTGGGGATCCACCTGAAACGGGCGGGCTTTCACAACTTTGCGATCGTGGACGCCGCCGACGGTGTGGGTGGGGTGTGGCGCCACAACGTCTATCCCGGTATAGCCGTGGATATCCCGAGCACGACCTACTCCTACTCGTTCGAGCCGAACCCCAACTGGTCACAGTTGTTCGCCCCGGGCCAGGAGCTGCGCGACTACGCCGAGCATTGCACCGCGAAATACGGCTTGGCCGAGCACCTGAGGCTGAATACGACGGTCCAGTCGGCCGAATTCGATGAGGCCGAGTGCATTTGGCGAGTCAATACCGACAAAGGCGTGGTACGGACGCGGTTCCTGGTCGGCGCGGTCGGCCCGCTCGACAGCCTGAAATACCCGGATATCAAGGGAATCGACGAGTTCGGGGGCGAGATCATGCATACCGCCCGCTGGGACGACTCGGTCCGGATCGACGGAGCCCGCGTCGGAATCATCGGCACCGGGGCCTCGAGCCTGCAGGTCACGCCGCAGATCGGACCGCGCGCAGCACATTTGGATGTCTATCAGCGCACACCCATCTGGGTCATCCCGAAGCCGAACTCGAACATCCCGGCTTGGGCCAGGCGACTGTTCCGCTGGGCTCCCCCGACGCAGCGTGTGTTGCGCGCCGGCACCACTTCCGTTGCCGAGTTCATCATGACCGCTGGGGCGGTATACCACACCAGGCTTCCGTTCCTGGTTCGGTACATGGAGCGAATGTGCTTGCAGCACTTGGAGAACCAGGTAAAGGATCCCGAAACACGGGAGAAACTGACACCGGCCTATGCCTTCGGCTGCAAACGACCGTCGTTCTCGAGTACGTATCTGCCGACCTTCAACCGGCCCAACGTCGACCTGGTCACCGACCGCATCGACCACATCACGAAGGACGGGATCGTCACTGTCACCACCGACTCGCGGACCGGCGAATCCGTCGAAACCCTGCATCCCCTCGACACCCTGATCCTGGCAACCGGATTCAAGACCCTGGACCGCGGCGGCATTCCGGCGTTCCCGGTCCACGGACTGAGCGGCGTCGAGCTGGGCTCGTACTGGTACGAGAACCGATACCAGAACTATGAGGGCATCTCGACTCCCCTGGCCCCCAACTTCTGGCTGATGAACGGCGCATGGTCGGTCGCGGGCAGTTCTTGGTTCAGCGTCATCGAATCCGGTTGCACCCATATTCTGCGCTGCCTCAACGAAGCGCGGCAGCGCGGCGCCTACCGCGTCGCGGTGAAACAGGCTGCCATGGACAACTACATGGCCGACATGTACAAGAAGGTCCAGCACACTGTGTTCGCACAACCCAGCTGCGCGAACGCCAACAGCTACTACTTCGATCATCGCGGCGATGCGCCGTTCGTGCGACCGGTCTCGGGCGCCGCCTTGTGGCTGGCGAGCAAGACCTTCGATCTCGACGACTACGATTACGGCGTCACGCCGATCGGCCTCTACGAATCTCCGCTGCACTGAACCGTTTTCGGCCGGTGCGCGAAGCAGTCGATCGCACCGGCCGAGCGGCACTTCCAGGTCAGGACAGCCCCTGGCGGTCGCGCGGGATCGAGCGCAGTCGGCTCGCGAGCGAGCGTACGAACGACTCGATTCGCGCGGTGTCGAAATCACCGGGCTCACCGGCCATGCGGATCCCGACAGCGTCGATGGCCCCGAGGACCAATACCGAGAGCGCTTCGGAATCGGCGGGAGTCGCGCGGTTCGCGGTCAGTTCCGACACCCAGCTCTCGAGCCCGCGGCGCAGGTGTTCCCTGAATTCGGCCACACTCGCGCGGACCGACTCGTCAGCCCCCTCGGTCGGCTGCGTGAAAAGCCGCCACGAGCGCGGGTTCGCGACGATCACCTCGGCATACGACAGCAGCCAGCGGGTCGGATCCCCCTCGGCCATCGCGACCGCCTGATCGAGTTGGTCTGTCAGCAGCGACTTTTCCCGCTCGAGCACCGTCAGCAGAATGTTCTCGGGCGTCCCGTAGCAGTCGTAGACCACCGGTCGCACATAGTCGGCGCGTTTGGCGACGGTTTGCATGGTGACTGCGGCGAAGCCGGATTCGACCGCGACATCGAGCGCGACATCGGCGATGCGCGCGAGCCGCTCCGGCGTGACGCGGCGTCCGACCGACCGAAGCCGCGGTCCGCCGTTCTCGATTCTGGGCGTCGTCATGCCGACCACTCGATTTCGATCTGATCCATCAGCCACGCTACCGCCGCCGAAAACCGCTGCGCTGGAAACCGATCCGGGTCCGCCAGCATCGCACGTGCGGCGGCCTCGCTGCCCGCGAGCGCGATCAGCGCCAGCAATTCGGCATCCCCGTCGCCGCCTCCCAGCGGTGGAGGCAGCAGCGAGAAGTTCGTACGGATCTGTTCGAGCACGGCCGTCCGACTGGTCTCCAGAAATGAGCGCAGGGTTTCGGGCGCGCCCGCCGGGGGCATGAAGATCAGCCGCCAGGTGTCGGGAGATTCCGACACCACTGTGAGGAAGCTGGTGAGCGATTGCTCGATGAGCGGCTCGAGATTCTGCCCCGACAGCACCCCTGGCATCAGCCCCACCGCCACCGACAGCGCCTTCTCGGCTTCCCTGCTGATCAGATCGAGCAGCAGCTCGTCTCGATCGGGGTAGAACTCGTAGACCACCGGGCGCGTGACGCCGGCCTCCCGCGCGATGGCCTGCATCGTCGCCGCCCCGTACCCGTCGCGCAGCACCAGGCGCAGCGTCGAGTCGAGGATTTGCTGTTGACGTTGCTCCGGTGCCATTCGTGGAGCGTTCTTTCCACGCTTGGTGGTTTGCTCCGGCACCTGCCCTCCACTGGCTTCTCGTTCACGAGGACCGCGGATTGTCGCGATCCGGACTCATCTTAGTGTCCGGATCGGTTGCCGGTTCCGCACTCGACACGCGACGGGTTCGCAGGTGTTCGGCACCCCGGTCGCGATCCCGGCCCGGTGCGGCAAGCAACGCGCGCCCGAAATCGTTGTCGAGGTCGCGTAACACGCTGTGCAGATGGTTGCCGCCGCCGACGGCGTTCACCGCTTCGATGAGGTAGCGGTCCGTGTGCACCCGGAAGTAGTGCGGCGAGCCCGGATTCGACGCACCGGCCCAGGCGAAGTGAATTCGGTCGATTCCGGCCTCCCGCAGCGCGTCTCGTTGGCGTTCACCCGAGACGGGTGGCAGGCGGTCCAGATAGCAGTCGACCAGCTGCCACAGGATCGACCGCTGCGAGGCGGTCAGCTCGGCCCCACTGATTCCCGACGGTGCGGCACGAGTGAATTTCAATGCCGCCCGATCTGCCTCGCTGATGGAGTATCCGGGCATCCCCAGGTCGTAGTGGTCGGGGTATTCGTAGGCGCCGACGTGCGGGACCTGTCTGGTCACGAAGTCGGGTGGCGCTACCGCGTGGATCACCGCACGTTCCCGCTGAGCGCCGTCGAGTTCGGACAACAGCGCGAAACCCAGCCCCTCGTCCTCGGCCAGGGGTGCCAGCACCCCGGCGTCGAGCGTGGGTTGCGCGCCCAGGGCCATCGGGGTGGCGGCGATCCAGCGCTCGTCGACGACGGTCACGTTGACGCAGACGTGATGGCCCAGGAAGCGCAGTGTCCACGTGTCCTCGAAGCCCGGTCTGCCGAAGAAGGTCAGGAAGTAGGAATCCGACGTCCGCCAGGTCTGCAGCGCGGGCCCGAGGAATTCGTGCTCGTGATCGCGCAGCACGTGTTCGAGCTGGGTGATCGCCAGGATCTTGGTGAACGCTCGCAATGGCACCGTCTGGCGAATCAGATCCCACACCAGCACTTTCTGGTGCCGGTCCAGGCGGTGCAGCGGTATTCCCGTGCGATCGGGCCTCGGGATGATGTCCCAGTCCAGCCGGCGCGGATCGTCGAAGTCGGCGATCACCGCCTCGACGCGCTGGGCCGGGTCGAACGTATCGAGCAATCCCATGGCCGTGACCAGAAGCCGACCGGCGGTCTGCTGATCTTCGTGCAAATCCATTGCGCGCATTGGCATTCCTCCGGCGTCCTAGCTGTCCGCGCCGAGCACCGGGGTGCGCAGCACGCCGAGCCGCTCGATATCCACCTCGACCACGTCCCCGTCCCCGAGCAAGCGCGGTGGCGTGCGCACATAGCCGACGCCCTCCGGTGTGCCGGTAGCGATCACATCGCCAGGGTGCAGCGCGAACACCGTCGAGAGGTGTGAAATCAACTGTCCGACATCGAAGATCATCGCAGCGGTGCTCGCGTCCTGCATCACCTCACCATTGACGCGGGTGCGGACACGCAATCCGTCACGCAGATCGCCGACCTCGTCGGCGGTGACGAGCGGACCGAGCGGCCCGCTGCCGTCGACGTTCTTGCCGAGGGTCCACTGAGAGGTGAGCTTCTGGGCACGCCGGGCGGTGAGGTCATTGAAGGTGGAGTACCCGAAAACCGCCGCGCGGGCCGCGTCCGCGTCGCCTCCGGCGAATTCCGCGCCGATATACGCGGCTACCTCGCCCTCCCAGTCCAGTCCCGGCTCCCCCGCCGGTACCCGGACCGGCGCGTCACCGACGCTCAGGGATGCTGTCCATCGACCGAAAATCGTTGGGAAATCGGGTACTTCGAAGCCGCCCTCACCGGCGTGTGCCCGATAGTTGAGACCCACACAGATAATCCGCGCCGAGGACGGAACGATCGGAACCAGGTGCGCGGCAGCCAGTTCCACGGGCACCCGCGCTTCCCGGGCGGGCCGAGCAACGATCCCGCGCGGGTCCGTCCAGAATTCCGCGACCGAGCACAGTGGAGTCAGCTTCGCCCTGTCGACAATTGCGACTTCGGCCGCTCCCGATGCGCCCCGAATTCCAACCAGTTTCATTGTGAGTATCCTTTATTCGAGAAGTTTCGATAGGCTCGATGGCATGGACACGCTGGACCGGACCATGACCGTTATCGAGGCGTTGGCGGATTCACGTCGCCGCTTGACAATTCGGGAAATATCGGCCGCCACCGGAGTGCCCCGTTCGTCGGTCCACCGAATTGTCCAGACTCTGGTAGCACGCCGATATGTGATCGCCGCGGCTCCTGACGGATATCGGATCGGGCCGGGCATACTGGCCATGGCCTTGGGCAGCCAGCAGCAATTGGTGGCACCGATGCGACACCTTGTGGTCAACCTGGCCGATACCGTCCGCGAGTGCGTCGACCTGGCCGTATTCACCGGCCGGGACGTCGTTGTGGTCGACCAGGTCGCAGCTCCCAGGCGGCTGCGGGCGGTCACCCGGATAGGCCGACCGTTCGCCCCGCACGCCAGCAGCATCGGCAAGATCCTGTTGGCGGAGTTGCCGGATTCCGAAATCCGCGCACTGTTGCCGGATCGGCTGGAGAAATTCACTCCCCATACGGTCACGAACATCGATGAATTGATCGAGGAAATCGATCGCGTTCGATGTGCGGGAATCGCATTCGACAACGAGGAACACGACCTCGGAATAAGCGCTGTAGCGACCACGGTTCACGGGCCCGGCGGAACGGTCCAGGCGATTTCCATTGTCGCCGCTGCGAACAAATTCCGAATGCGGCGATCCGAGTTCGTCGACGCGCTGCGGACCGTCCGATAGCGCCGGTCGGCTCACAGCGCCACCCGCGCCCCCTCCAGCACAGCCAGAAATTGCCGCACCATCAGCCGGACGCCGGTCTCGCCGGCTGCCGTGTCGTAGACATAGAAATCCGGCCGGATCAGCACCGCCTCGGCGGTCAGCGTCCGAAACCAGGTTCGATAGCCACCGTTGATATCGCTGAGCCGCGGGATATTCCGACACGGGTCGACGTACCCCCCACCATCGAGAACGCACGGCCGGATGCCCGCCGCCGACAGTCGGCGGAAGTCTAGGTCGGTCAGGCCGGCCAGCAGCCGACCGTCACGAACGAGCAGCGCACCGGGGCCACCGAGCACATCGTCGAGTCTGCGCGCCGCACGTTGGCCGTCACGCACGAAACCCTGGATCGACAGGGTGCCGCCATGCGCGCCGTGGTGTATTCCCGGACCCAACCGCGGTCGCGGCGGCGACACGGGCGCCGGACGTCGCGCCCGGTCGACGAGCATTCGTTCGTCCCGTCGGCGTGCGTCCGCGGGATCGGTGACACAGATGAGTTTTCCGAGCCGGACGGAGAACTCGACGGTCGCCGCCGTGTGCGGGATCCGTTCGGCCGCATAGGTGTCCAACACCTCGTCGTTCGCCACACCGGACAGGACCGCGCGCAGCTTCCAGCTCAGGTTCATCGCGTCCCGCAAGCCCGTGCACATACCTTGTCCCGCGAACGGCGGCATCAGGTGGGCGGCGTCGCCGGCGATCAATGCTCGGCCGCTGCGCCAGGTAGTGGCCCACCCGGCTTGAAAGCGGTAGGTGGTGTGTCGTTCGAGGACCGAGTTCTCGGGCGTGAAGCCGTGCTGGGACAGTAGCGCCCACGCGAACTCCGGCCGGTCGATCTCGGCGACTTGCTCCCCCGGCAGACGCATGAACTCCCATCGTCGGCGGCCGGGCCCACCGGGAACCATGGTGTGCGGGCGAGCCGGGTCACAGATCTGGCGTGCCGCGGTCAGCGGCGGCGCGTCCGCGCCGGGAACGACGTCCACCACCAGCCAATCCGAAAAGTATTGGTTGTCACGCCAATCCGCACCGATCGCGGCGCGGACACGACTGGCGGCCCCGTCCGCACCGATCAGATAACGCGCGCCGAGTTCGAGCGTCTCTCGCCCTCGCCGGACGGTGACCGCGACGCCGTCTCCGACGTCGGTGTGGCCGGTGTATTCCCAACCACGCAGGACAACAACATTGGGCAGCAATCGCAGTCGCTCGTCCAACCGATCCTCGAGTGCGGGCTGATGAAAGAAATAGGTATTGTACCAACCGGATTCGCCGGAACCGGCCCAATCCACCTCGAGCAGCAGGTCTTGATTCGCGTTCTCCCACCGATAGATTCCGTCGTAGGGCTGGGTCACGTCGGAGATCGCGCCGGGCGCCATCCCTATCGCCTGCAGAATGCGGGCGATCTCGGCATCGTGGGTGACCGCACGCGGTAGCCGATAGGCATCGGCGCGCTTGTCCACCAACGCGACGCGGAATCCGGCGGACGCGATCCGCAAGGCCAGCACCTTGCCCACCGGTCCGCAGCCGATGACGATCACAGCGAAATCTTGTTTGCCCATGGTCTCGTCAGGCCGGGATCGCGTGGTGGGCGCGGTCGCCGAAGCAGTCGGCGACAAACCTCGACACCTCGGGCATGAGACGCTCGGGGTGGCTTCGCAGCGCGAAGATCGAAGAGGCGCGCAGGGATTCGGCGTCGACCAGCCCATCTCGCAAGGTGTCGGCGTCCTTGCGCACGTGGACCGGGTCGTAGGGATGCCCCATCACCAGGGTCCGGGTCCGAAGTTGCCGCCAGTCGGCGATCCACGGCTTGATACCCTGGCTCAACAGGCCGATCATCAGATGCCGGGTCGCAATCGGGTCACGCGCAAGCAAACTCAGCGGCAGGCCGATACCCCCGGATCGCCGCGCGTGCCAGCGGATCACCGGTGCGACGCACCGCAGCAACGGCACCGACAAGCTGTAGCCGATGAGCGCGGGGCCACCCCAGTAGCACGAGTTGCGAATGCTGCGGTCGAGGATCGGCATCTCCAACCACACACCGACGAAACGCTCGGGCTGTAGCAGCGCGATCCGCAGCGCGTGCAGCGACCCGAACGACGCGCCTCCGAGGAAGACGTCGTGCAGGTCGAGCACGTCCAGCAGCGCGACCACCGCGTCGGCCGAAACTCGCAGGCCGTAGGCGTCGGTACGGCGCGGGTGGTCGGATTCCCCGTGCCCCGGCAGATCCACGCACAAAACCCGATACCCCTGTGCGGCAAGGTGATCCGCGATAGGCCACTGCGCCCGCTTATCCACCAGAAACTGGTGCAGCAGCACGATGACCGGGCCCTCACAGCCGTGTTCGGTATAGGCGAGCCTGCCCCATTCCACCTCGGCGAACCGGGTGGGCGGCGATGCGGTGGCGCTCGTGGCGGTCATCGTTGTCCTTCCTGCACGGCGGAAACGGTGCGCGACACCATTCCCTACATGAGCGTACCTACAGCTTTGTACAGAACGCAGGAACACGCAACCCCAGTCGCGGAACAGCAAGTCCCGCAGGGAAAATCCGGATCGCTCAGTCCATCGACCGGCTGAGCGCCGCACGCCGCGCTCGCGAGAGCACCACGCCGGCCGTGGTGCGCAGCAGAAAGGCGACCAGGGACTCCGACACCGGAATCGAGGGCTGCACCTCCAACGTGTAGCGCACCCGAGTGCCCCACTCGTCGTCGCTGAACTCGATCGTCCCCACGTGCCTGCGCACCGGCAGACCGCCGACGACCTGATAGATCACGCGCTCGCCGCAGACCAGTTCGGTGATCTGCTCGCGCACGCGGATCGGCCCGAACCCGATCCGGTGGATCGCGCCCACACCTTGCCGTTCCACCGTCCCCGGACTCACCAGACTGGTCCGAACCGGCAGGTATTCACCGCTGCGTTCACGGTCGGCGAAGATCTCGAATACCAGCGACCGAGGGGCCTCGATCAGGGTCTCGATGATGCTGAGTGTCATGAGTCGGCTTCCTTTCGCGGCAACAGCCGCGCACTCGGAGACGAAAAGCCACGAAAGACAACAGTTTCCGCGGAATCGATGAGATGAACGCTCGGGCAGGCCGACATGACCGGCCGACGAGCGTGCGCTCACGCTGGCAGACACACAGAGCGATGTCAACGAGTCGACCTCAGGCCCATCACACCGGTTCCGAACCGTGAGAGATCATTGCCTGCTGCTAATATCGCAGGTCCAATTACGAATTCGCGCTGATCAGCCGCAGCCGCGACCGCCGGAGAGGTGAACCGTGGGCGACGCCCGGACCGAACGATGGGCCGAACATCGGGCGGAGATGCGTCGCAAACTGGTCGAGGCCGCTGTCCGCGCGATCGAAGCGGAGGGCCCGCAGGCCAGCATGCGCGCCATCGCCGCCGAGGCGAAGGTGCCCAAGCCCACCCTCTACCGGTTCTTCACCGACAAAGCGGATCTGGCGGTCGCCATCGCCGATCGCGCCAAGCAGGACATCATCCAGGGATTGGCCGAGGTCCGCCAGCACCCGGGAGGCACCGCGGGAGCCATCCTGCACGCCGCCCTCACCGGTTACGCCTCGTTGATCGTCGAGCATCCGAACATCGCGCGGTTCCTGTTCCTGGGCGCGGAGAATCCGGGCGTCAAGACGCTCGAGAACTGGCAGGCCATTCGCACCGAAGTGGCCGCACTCATCACCCTCCTGGTCGAATCACCCGGTCCCACGGCGACATTCGACGCCATGTTCTATGCCTCGATGGTCGTGGGCGCCGTGGAGGGCGCGGCGGATTGGTGGTCCAATTCCGCCGACCTGGCCGGCTCGGCGTCGGAGTTCGTGGCCCGCGTGGAACCCGTGGTGCGCGCGATCATCACCAGTGCCGCGACTGCCGCGGGCGCGTCGATCGATTTCGACAAGCCGCTCCTGGTCGCTTCCTGACCCTCATTCACCAACCGGGCTGACCGTCCCACCCCCTTGACAGCGCACCCCTGCGCGCCCAAACTTGCTACCACCGGTATCGCATACCGATGGTCCACATTCTCCGCTCAAAGCCGGATGCGAATTGTGGACATAAGTGTAGGTACCAACGTGTAGCCTCAGTTCGGGCCGAGCCCGGAAGTGCATCGACGCCAAATTCCGACAGGAGCTTTCCCCGAATGACAACGGTCGACGTCCTGCGACGCAATTTCAGCGACACGGTGGTTTCCTCGGTCGCCACACTCGGCCGCTGCGTTCTCACCGGCGTCGACGCTGTCCGGGTCGGCTGCTCCGACGCGGTCCGACTGCGCTTCCAATGGCGCGAGACGATCGCGCAAGCCTGGTATTTCGTCAGCGTCACCGCATTACCCGCGGTACTGATGGCGATCCCCTTCGGCATCATCGTCTCGGTTCAGGTCGGCAATCTCATCCACAACCTCGGTGCGGATTCACTGATCGGAGCGGCCGGCGGACTGGGTGTGATCCGGCAGGGCGCACCGCTTGCGACGGGACTGCTCCTCGGTGGCGCGGGCGCGGCGGCCATCGCCGCGGACCTGGGCGCGCGCACCATCCGCGAAGAGATCGACGCCATGCGCACCATGGGTATCGACCCGGTAGGGCGGCTGGTCGTGCCCCGCATGACCGCCATGGTTCTGATCGCGCCCCTGCTCAATATCCTGATCATCTTCATCGGTGTGCTGGCCGGTTACGTGGTGGCGGTCGGCGCTCAGGGGGTGACGCCGGGCAGCTACTGGGCCGCATTCGGATCGTTCAGCACTGTCACCGATGTGTGGGTGTCACTGGTCAAGTCGGTGATCTTCGGATTCCTGGTGGTGGTCATCGCCTGTCAGCGCGGACTCGAAGCCAAGGGCGGACCGCGCGGCGTCGCCGACGGAGTGAACGCCGCGGTGGTGCTGTCGGTGGTGACGCTCATCGTCGTGAACGTCCTCATCACACAGCTGGTCACGATGTTCCTGCCGACCCGGGTGGCCTGACGTGACCCCTTCGATCCACCAGCCCACGCCGGTTCGCCTGTATCGGAAAAAGCGCGCCGCCTTCATCGGTCCGTTCGAAAGAGCCGGATTCGCATTGGCTTTCGCCTGGCATGTGCTGATCGCGGTGCCCTTGACACTGCGGCGCTACCGCGCCGAGACGATGCGAACGATCAACAACATGACCTGGGGTCAGGGCTCGATCATCGTGGGCGGCGGCACGGTGCCGATGATGATCGTGCTCGGAATCGCGATGGGCGCTTCGGTAGGCATCGAATCCACCGCGACACTGGACATGATCGGGCTCGGCCCGGTCACCGGCGTCGTCTCCGCGTTCGCCAACACCAGGGAACTGGCCCCGATCGCCGCCGCGATCGGATTCGCGGCCCAGGCCGGGTGCCGGATGACGGCCGAAATCGGGTCCATGCGCATCTCCGAGGAGATCGACGCCCTGGAATCCCTTGGCCTGCGGTCGATTCCGTTCGTGGTCACCACCCGGGTGATCGCGGGCGCGGTCGCGATCGTCCCGACCTTCCTGATCGCACTCATCCTGAGCTACCTCGCGTGCGCCGGGCTGGTCACCCTGGTCCACGGCCAGGCGACCGGCGTCTACGACCACTACTTCTTCCAATTCGTCAGCGGCTGGGACATTGTCGCGTCGGTGGCGAAAGTTCTCGTCTTCGGTACAGCGGTGATTCTCATACACAGTTATTTCGGCTTCTTCGCCACCGGCGGCCCCGAGGGTGTCGGTATCGCCTCCGGACGCGCGGTGCGCGCCAGTTTCGTCGTCATCATCGCCCTCGATATGGCGCTCACGCTGCTGTTGTGGGGCGTGAATTCCGCCGTGGAATTCACCGGGTGATTCGATGCCTGCTTACGGAATGCCAGGAGTACCCGTCGACCGCCGCCGGTCGGTGCTGACCGGCGTCGGGGCGGCCGTCACCGCCGCGATCGTGGCCACGGCCGCCGTCGGCTACCACGCCACTCGACCCGAGAGCGGGATGCGGATCGTGCTCTACACCGAACGGATCGGCGATGGGATCAGCGCGGGCAGCCCGGTCTCGTTGGACGGGGTGGGCATCGGAAAGGTGGACGAGATATCCGCTTCCCCTGCCGGCACCCAGCGGATCACCCTGCGCCTCAACACATCCCACCCGTACGGTCTCGACGAAAGCCTGCATGTGGACTATGCGCCGCAGAATCTGTTCGGCATCAGCGAGATCGAACTGCGGCGCGGATCAGGCGGACAGCCGCTGCACTCCGGTAGCGAGGTGCATCTCACCGGCACCCGCGCCGACGATGCCTACGACGCCACGATGGGCAGCCTGCTGCGCGGTATGTCCACGGTATCGACGGCGGTGCTGACGCCGCAACTGACCGTCCTGATCGATCGGTTGTCCACCGACCTGCGGGATTTCACACCCTTTCTGCAATCGATGGTGCTGATGGCGCGAACCTTCGCCGACAATCAGCTCCTGCAGCCCGCGGAATTGCTGGGGCGCTTCGGGAGTGCGCTGGGGCCGACCGCGCAACTCGTGGACGCCACGGTCGGTGCGATCGACCGGATCTACAACATTCAGGATCTACGCACCGACCGGCCGCGCATCGACGCGGGTCTGGATATGGTGATCAACAAGCTGTTTCCCACGCTGACCAGCACGCTCTTCCACGCGGCGACGTTCTCCGGCTTCACCGACATGCTCGCCCCGCTGCTGAACGTGCTGGCGCAGATGGTGCCCTCACCCCAGCAATCCGGTGCGGAACTGGGACAGCTGATCTCACGCGTGCGTGCCGCCATGCCCGACACTCCCTCGGGTCCGGTCTTGAATCTGGACGTCGACCTCAGTGGTGTACCCGCCGTCGCCGTCCCGTTGCTCGGGGGAGCCCGGTGAAGCCGATCTGGCACACGCTCTGGCGACTGGCTTTGTTCGCCGGGGCCATGATCGCCGTCCTCACGTTGGTCGTCACCGCGATCCAGCGACCGGTCAGTGGCGAAACACAGTCCTACCGAGCACTGTTCACCGATGCCAACGGATTGAAGTCCGGCGACGACGTCCGGATGTACGGCGTGGCCGTCGGCAAGGTCGGGTCGATCTCACTCGAGGGCGACCGAGCATCGGTGGCGTTCTCGGCACGCACCGACGCGGCGGTGTACGACAACAGCACGTTGGCCATCAGATACCAGAACATGACCGGACAGCGGTACATCGACATTCAGCAGGCGGCGACGCCCGGCACCCGATTGCCCGTCGGCTCGGTCGTTCAAATCACGCACACCATGCCCTCGTTCGATGTGACCTCCCTGTTCAACGGGTTGAAGCCGGTACTGGCCACGCTGTCGCCGGAGGCGATCAACAAGTTCTCCGAGAGCATGCTGGCCGTCATCCAAGGCGACGGGACCGGTCTGGGCCCGGCCCTCGACGCCATCGGCAGGCTCGGCTCTTACACCAGCGACCGCCAGCAGGTCATCTCCGTGCTGATGAAGAACCTCGGCGATATCTCCGACAAGATCGGCGGACGCTCGCAGGGACTGGTCAGCCTGCTGCGCAACCTCGCCGATGTCTACGAGTCGCTGCAGGTCAATATGAACGGGCTGCTCGATTTCGCGCTCACCGCGCCACCGGTGCTGTATCCGCTCGACGACCTACTGCGGACCCTCGGCCTCGAGGTCGGCGACAACCCCGATGTGAACGACATCGTCCGGCGACTGTTCCCGGATCCACACGAAGCCGTCGACATCTTGAGCCGATTGCCCGGCGCACTGGCTGCCCTCAACGCCTCGATCCCGAACTTCGCGGGACCGGGACAGCTGTGCAGCAAGGGCGAAGCCGAGGTGCCGCCGGTCTTGCGGGTACTGCTTGACGGACAGCAGGTGACGATATGCAACGGCTGATGGCCACCCGATGGCCCCGATTGGGGTGGTCGGCGGCCCGGCGCGAGGTGCGGGTCGGCATCGTCACCGCGCTGCTGGTCGCCGCCGGCGTACTCGCGGCCGCGGTGCTCTACGCGGTGCCGTTCGACGCCCGGACCTATGTCGCCGAAATGTCCGAAGCGCAATCGGTTCGGGTCGGAGATGACATTCGTGTCGCCGGAGTCCCGGTCGGCACCGTGAAGTCGCTGGAGTTGCGCGCCGATCGAGTCGTCATGCGATTCACCGTGCGCTCGAATGTCTTCCTCGGCGACCAGACCTCCCTCGACGTCCGCATGCTCACCATCGTCGGCGGACATTACGTGGCAGTCATCCCGGCGGGCACGAAACCCATTGGTCAGCAGCATATTCCGATGGATCGGGTGCGGCTTCCCTACAGCCTGATGCAGGCGTTCCAGGATGCGACGCAACCGCTGCGCGCGGTCGACGGGGACACCCTGCACCGCAATCTGTCCGCGCTGGGCGATTCACTGCAGCAGAATCCGGACAGCCTGCGCAAGCTGCTCGACGGAGTCGACACCTTCGTGGATGTCCTGGATCGGCAACGGTCGGACGTGTCCAAGGCGGTGTCGCTGGCCGACGAGTACCTGACCGCCATCAACGGGGCGCGCGGGGAACTGCGGCGGCTCATCGAGAAGATCAATCTGCTGGAGACCCTGCTGGTGGACCACCGCGCCGAACTACGTCAGGCCGTCGAGGCGCTGGACCGGGTGGTCAACCGGCTCGGCGGGCTGCAACCGGCATGGGAGTCCACGCTGAAGCCCATGGCGGAGCAGCTTTCCGCCGCTGCCGACCGGCTGCGCGGGCTCGGAGACAAGCTGGAGCCGCTGATCACCGCCGTGCACGACCTGCTCGAAAAGTTCCAGCAGATGGTGCTGCCGGACGGGCAGCTGGGCGTCGATCGATCCGGTTCGACGATCACCGGCGATCCGGCCGCTGTCGCGGCCCTCGTCGGCTCCGTGTGCGTGCCGGTCCCAGGGAAGGCGTGCTGATGCCGGAAGGAACTCGAATCACCCACCGGGTCTTGGGATCTCGCGCTTTCATGTCGATTCTGGGCGTGATCGTGGTGGTTGTCGCGGCGTCAGCGACCTACGTCGTCGCCTTCCACCCGCTACGCAAGACCGACTCCTATTGCGCCCTCATGCCCGACAGCATCGGACTGTACCCGGGCAATCACGTCACCATGCGCGGCATCGCGGTCGGCACGGTGACCGCGGTCGTCCCCCAGGGCACGAAGGTGCGCGTCGAGTTCACCGTCGCGAGGGATCATCCCCTGCTCGCTGACGCGGCCGCGACGACCGTCTCCGACACCGTCGTCGCCGACCGCGATCTGGCCGTGCTCAGCGGCGGGCAGACCACCGCACGCTGGGATCGATCCCGGTGCCTGACGAAAACGCTGACGCCCAAGAGCATTACGCAAACCCTCGATGCGCTGGCCCAATTGTCCGGTGAGGTCACCGGAGCCGATCAGGACAACACCCTGGGCCGTGCGCTGGGCGCGCTGAACACCGCCACCGCGGGGACCGGACCGCAGCTCAACGAGATCATCCGCAAGCTGGGCAGCGCGCTGAACTCCCCCGACGCGGCCATCGGTCACCTGGCCGGACTGATCGACTCCCTGTCGTCACTGTCCGAGGCCATCCGAACCCATTGGGGCGACATCAAATCCATGCTGCAGCGGATGGGGCCGGTGCTCGATCAGGTCAACAATGAGCTCTTCACCGAAACCGTGGTCATCATCGACGGCTTCCAGCGGGTGCTGCCCATGTTCAACGACCTCACCACTTTGTTCGCCGATCCCATCTTCGAGGTGCTCGATGCCTCGATACCGTTACTGCGGTTCATCGGTGCGCACGTGGGATCGCTGACCGACATCGTCGACCGGGCTCCTGTGCTCGCGTCGGCCTTCCAAACGGCCGCCGCCCCGGGGTCCGGGCGCACCGGACTCGTCTATGCCCCGCCCACAGTGGCCATTCCGCAGGGCGATGCCGAGCAGCTGTGCGCGGCAGTGAACGCCATCGCGCCACAAAGGTGCACCGGAGTAGCGGACGGGAAAGCGAATCTCCAACTTGTTCAACTGATTCTCGGAACGGCGGGTGCGCAATGACCGGCTCTGGAAAGCGCCGGCCACTGTCGGCCGCGCTCGCTCTCACGGCCGTGCTCGCCGCCGGCGGGTGCGGATTCGACCCGGCCGCGATTCCCATTCCCGGGACCGGACTGTCCGGACCGACGTACGACATCCACCTCGAATTCACCAACGTCCTCAACCTGCCCTTGCAGGCCAAGGTCGTCGCCGATGGCGCACAGGTCGGCACGGTCACGCGGGTGGCACTCGTGAACCCCGGCGCCGGACGGACCGGATACGTCCGGGTCGATGCCAAGATCCAGCGTTCGGCCCGGCTGCCCGTCACCACGTCCGCGGAACTACGTCAGGACACCATCCTCGGCGACATCCACATCGCCCTCGACACGCCGGCCGCCGGATTCGGCACGCTCCTCACCGACGGCGGCACCATCCCGCTGCGCCAGACCCATCCGCCGGTGCAGATCGAAGACGCCATGGCAGGCATGGCCACCTTCGTCCAGGGCGGGGCCGTGAACAAGTTGCAGGACATGGTGAATCGGTTCAACAGCGTGCTGCCCGACGACCCGCGCGACACCGCGCACATCGCCGGCGTGATGGGGTCGGACGCCCAGAATCTGGCAGCCAACCTCGATCAGGTCGACGCCTTCTTGAACGGCCTGTCCACCGACGCCGCGGTCGTACAGCAACGCGATGAGCTCTTCGGTGAACTGCTCACACCCCCGGCTGTGGCCCAGGTGTCCGCGGCCATCACCTCGTTCGTGGGCGCCATCGGCGTCATCGGCGCGCTCGGGCCGGTCGCGCATTCGCTGGTCTGGCTGGCTCCTCTGGTGAGTTCCGGTGACGCTGCGGCGCGGGCGTTCGTGCCGCTGGCGTTCACCGCCCGCCCCCTCGACCTGGACGCGCCGTCGAATCTCAACGCGCTCGTCGCATTGTTGCGGGACAAGGTAATTCCCTTCGCCGAGCACGGGCCGAAGGTCGATATCGTCCGCGTGGGCACGGGCGACCACGTGTCGACCGACGAACAGGTCCAGCGCATGATCGCGACCCTGCGCATGGTCGGAGTGGTGCGATGAAGCTCGGTTCGCTGGCGTCGCTCGGCGGGATCGCGGGCATCCTGATCCTGGGGTCGGGTTATCTCGCGTTCGATGTGGTCGGATACCGGCCGATGGCCGAATACACCACCGCCAGCATGATTCTCGCCAACTCGGCGGGGCTGACAAACGGCTCTCCGATTCTGCTCACCGGAGTCGAAGTCGGCGAGGTCACCGGTGTGGAGAATCGCGACACCGGCATCGCGGTCAGCTTCCGAACCAGCGGAACATACCGAATCCCGATCGACAGCGCCGTAAGCATCGAGAACCTCTCCGCCCTCGGCGAAACCTATATCGAGTTCACTCCGAAAACCGGTGCTGGACCGTATCTGCGGGACGGGCAGACGGTTTCGGCCGACCGAATCTCCCAACCACGGCCGATCCCGGTGGTCGCCCGGCTCATGACACGGGTACTCGAGCAGCTCGATCCGGGTGTGATGAGCCAACTCGTCGACACTTTCGGTGTCGCCCTCGACGGCACCGACACGGCGATGGCCGAACTCGCTCGCTCCACCGAATTGCTGGCCGCCAGCCTCACCACTCGCATGCCCTCGATCGCGCAGAGCTTCACCGACGCACAGACCATCGCCGGGGACGTCGACTGGGTGGCCGCCGCCGCCCCGGCCGCGGCGCCGCCGTTCGTGGAATTCAGTGTCCGCGTGGACCAGATCGCCCAGGCGCTGGGCCGGTTGTTCCGAACGGGCGGCGGGCCGCAGATGTACGTCGACGACAACGGGCTGGTGCCGTTTCTCACCCGGCTCACCACCTGGATCGACACCGCCGGTCCGGAACTGACGCCACTGCTGCCGGCACTGCGGCCGCTCGTGGACGACGCGGTGACGCAAACACCCCGAATCGATCTGAGCCGCTTGATCAGCGCGGCACTCGACGGCGTCGGCGACGACGCGGTCCGACTGCAGATCCACGTCAAGTAAGGACCCAGGAGCACCAATGTCGAGTTCAACGGTGAACACCGAAGACACTGCCACACAGGCGTTGACAGACCCGGCCGCCGCGGCGGCCGATGCCCAATCGAAACGGGCGGGAGCGACCCTGTCACTACCGATCGCGACCATCGTGCGTGCGGCGGCGTACGCGGCGCTGACCGTAGCGCTGTGCGCCACCACCGCTCTCTGGCTGTCGGCACGCTCGGATGCGGACCGACAACGCACCACCGCCGACAACGACCGCCATGCCGAACAGGTGGCAATGGATTACGCGGTCGGAGCGTCGAATATCGACAATGCCGATTTCCAGGCGTGGGTCAATCGACTCAAGTCGAACACCACCCCGCAGCTGGCCAACAAGTTCGACGCCACCGCGCCCAAGTTGCAGGAGATCCTCACCCCGTTGAAGTGGACTTCCACCGCCAAACCCATCACGGCGACGGTCGCCTCGCACTCCGGCGGCATCTACAAGGTCAACGCCTTCGTCAGCGTGACCTCCACCAGCGCCCAGACTCCCGAAGGCGGTCAGATGACCGTCACCTACAACGTCACCGTCGACTCCAACGCCGGGTGGAAGATCACCGATGTCGGCGGAATGGACGGCGCACTCCCCATGAAATAAGCACCGCTACACAGATATTCATGAAGGGAACACGATGACCGACAACGCCGGTCCGGATCCGATTCGACCCGCCCTACCGCGGGCGCTGGCCCGGTTCAATCGCCGCATCACCAATCGCGTCCAGGGGCTGTGGGCCCCCTACCTCGCCCCGTGGGCCGTCGTAGTGCACACCGGGCGTAAGAGCGGGAACACCTACGCCACACCGGTACTCGCCTTCCGCTACCACGATCGCATCGCGATCGGCCTACCGTACGGACGGGAAACCCAGTGGGTCGGCAATCTGCTGGCCGCGCACGGTGGGCAGTTGCGCCGTGCTGGAAGGACCCTGCGTCTCGAGAATCCGAGGGTGGTCGACAGTCGCGCCGCCGGCCTGCGACCGGGAGCCCGAGGACTCGGACGGCTCACCGACTCCGTACTCGTCGCCACCCTGGCGTGAATGCCCATCCACACCGAAGACGGAGGACCACCATGTCCGTACTCGAAGCCCGCTCTGTCGAGAACGCTGAGATCGTCGTCACCGGCGCGACCAACGGCATCGGCAAGGAGATCGCCCGCGACCTCGCCGCGCGGCACGCCCGACTCACCCTGCTCGCCCGAAATCCTCGGAAGGCCAAGGAAACCGCCGAAGAACTGACCGCTCTCGGTGCAGCGGATGTGACGATCGTGGAAGCCGATCTCGCCGATCTGTCCTCGGTCCGCGACGCCACCGCCCAACTGCATTCCCGACTCGACCACATCGACGTGCTGGTGAACAACGCCGGCATCACGCTGTTCCACAGCGAGCCGCCCACCGTGGACGGGTTCGATCCCATGATCGCCGTCAACCACCTCGCGCCTTTCCTCCTCACCACCAACGTCTTGGACCTGCTCGAAGCGAGTCCCGTCGCCCGCATTGTCAACACCGCCTCCGAAGCCCACCGGCATGCGCGGCAACCCGACGCCACCACCCTGGCCCGCCCCCTCGACTACGGTCCGATGGTCGGCCAACTCATCTACGGACAGTCCAAGCTGCTCAACATCCTTTTCACCAAGGAACTCGCCCGACGGCTGAACGGCACACGCGTCACCGCGAACTGCTTCTGCCCGGGCGCGGTCTCCACCGGACTTGTCCGCGGCAGTTCCCGGATCAGCGGCCTGTGGTCGCTCGGTGCACGCGCCCACATCCTGCGTGGGCCCGCGCAGGGCGCACGCCCAGGACTGCGGCTGATCCTCGATCCGGCACTCGAAGGCGTGACGGGCCAGTTCTTCACTTCCACTCCCGGCATGCGGTTGCTTCCGCCCGTCGCAGCGCTGTCGAACTATCCTCTCCAGCAACAGCTCTGGCAGCGAAGCGCCGAACTGGTCGGCATCTAGACCGCATCGAACCCCGATGACCGATCTGCCGCGCTTCATCGAATCCCGATACGTGCGTGACCTGCTCGATCATGTCGGCACCTGCCCGGCCTGCGGATACCCCTCGCAGGCGCACTCGACCACCACGGTCTTCCTCGGGGGCGACCACGAATCCGCGGTAACCGTCAGCTGCGCCATGGCCTGCGGCTGGCAGACCACGAACACCCTCTGACCCACCTCCTCTCCCCTGTCCTGGGCGACGTCTGCCGTCCGGAGCATCCGAACCACGGAGCAACCCATGATCCACCCACACCACCGAACGTCGGCCGCATCGGGTTTCACCCGAACCAAGCGGCTGACCGTTGCGCTCATCAGCACCACTATGTTCTTTGCCGCCGCGGGTATCGCCGACGCGCAGAATGATTCAGACTTCTCCTCCTTCCCGCTGGCGCCGCTTTCCTCTCCCGCGACCATCGCCGCCGGTCCGGACGGCAACCTGTGGTTCACCGAACTCAGCGGCAACGCCATCGGCCGGATCAGCCCTACCGGGCAGATCACCGAATTCCGGAGTGGGCTCACACCATTGAGCGGACCGGATCGGATCGCGCTGGGCCCGGACGGCAATCTCTGGTTCACGGAGTGGTGGGGCAACCGCATCGGCCGAATCACTCCGACCGGCGTGATCACCGAGTTCTCAGCCGGAATCACGCCTGGCAGTAGCGTTTTCGGCATCGCAGCCGGACCGGATGGCAACCTCTGGTTCACCGAGTCCGCCTCGAACAAGATCGGACGCATCACGCCCGACGGCGCAATCACCGAGTTCAGCGGCGGCACGAATCCGACCGCCGCCCCAACCGACATCGTCACCGGAGCCGACGGGAACCTCTGGTTCACACAGCGTTTCGGTGGAATCGGCCGGATCACCCCCAGCGGGGAGGTCACCGAATTCAGCGAGGGCATCACGCCGATGGCCGGCTCGGTGAGCATCGCCGCCGGACCGGACGGAAACCTTTGGTTCACAGAGACTTTCGGCGGACGCATCGGCCGAATCACACCGCAGGGGAAGGTCGATGAGTTCAGTGCGGGGCTGTCCCCGGCAGCGCTGCCCGTCAACATCACGACCGGGCCCGACGGCAATCTGTGGTTCACCGAGTACACCGGCGTCCGGATCGGGACGGTGACGCCCGACGGACGAATCACCGAAATCCACAGCGTCGGTATCACCGCCGTTCCCGACGG
>NZ_JBSGBY010000024.1:0-30222 GCF_053601505.1 Nocardia sp. NPDC004722 | reverse complement strand
CCGTCCTCGTACGCCTCGAGCTCCATGAGCGCCTTGTCGGTCTCGATCTCGGCGAGGATCTCGCCCGCCTTGACCTGGTCGCCGACCTGCTTGAGAAACAGCCAGAAGGCCAGCATCAGGCGTGCGCCGAGGGCCTTGCTCAACGGGCCGTAGCGCAGCCACAGCACCAGCGGCACCAGGCAGATCCAGTGGTGCGACCAGGAGATCGGCGCGACCATCATGCCGAACAGCTGCACGATGAGCAGCAGGCCCAGCCGGTCGTCGGAACGCAGTGCGCGCCAGGCGAAGAAGGCCAGCACGGCCGTCACCAGCACGGCCGATTTCCACACCAATCCCGACCCGATGTCGTGCCCGGCGATGCGGGAGAGCGCCCCGCGCAGCGACTGATTGATCACCGAACCGACCGGCCCGATGCGATGCGGATCGTCGACCAGTTTCCCGAAGTACTTGCCGGTCTCGTTCGGCGTGAGCAGGTAGGTCAGGCCCATGGTCCCGAAGAAGGCCGCCGCCGAGGCGAGCACCGCCAGCCATTGCCGCCGCGCCACGAAATACAACCCGGTCACCGCCGGGGTCAGCTTGATGCCCGCCGCGACGCCGACCAGCAGGCCCGACAGCCACCACCGGGTGCTGCGCGCGGCGAGCATGGCCAGCAGCACGATGAACACGTTGACCTGGCCGTAGTCGAGGGTCGAGCGCACCGGTTCCAGCCACAGGCCGCCGGCCGTCCACGCCACCGCGGCTGTGCGCCATGACTTTTCGTGCATGGCCTCGCGGCCGACCATCATCTCGAGCGCGATCCACACGATGCCGAACAATGCCGCCGCGGTCGCCAGCAGCCAGCCGACGGCGACGACGTCGAAGGGCAGGAAGTGCAACGGGTACAACAACAATGCCGCGAACGGTGGATATGTGAACGGCAGCGGAAATTGTGGGGAACGACTGGAATCGGTCCACTCGTAAAGATTTCCGTGGAAGAGGTTCGCCGCCCCTTCGACGTACACGTGCAGGTCGACCAGGATCAGGTTGCTGGGGAAGAACAATGCCCACCACAGACGCAGCAGGATCGAGATGCTGAGAGCGGCGCAAGCCAGCCAGAGACGTCGATTCAACGCACGAACTTTCGAGCCGGATGGATCACCGACCGAAGTTCACGGCTGGCGAGAACGCCTGGCGGCGCGCCGTAAGCGTAAGTACGCCAGCGAATTTCGCGCGCACCCCAAATGCCCGGGCACCAGGTCCCGGGGCACTATTTTTTGGGGCATAGGTGTTTCAGATCGAGTCCTCGACCCTCACCTCACCGATCGCAGGGCTCCTGTTCGGTGGACCGGTCGACGGGCCGCGCCGCCTCGAGCCGCCCGGCGCGAATGATCCAGACATAGAAGACGAGCACGCCGATCACGTCCACCGCGCCCAGCCAGGACAGGATGCCCGGCCGCGAGATGGTCCAGATCGACTTCTGGAAGAACCCGAGCACCCACGGCACGCCGATGAGCGTGACCACCAGCCAATACCCGGCAATCACGCGGGCGCCCGCCTGCCGCCGCAGCGGACCGTGGATCAGCCACAGCACCACCGGGAGCAGCCAGATCCAATGGTGCGACCAGGAGATCGGCGACACCATCAGCCCGAACAGCTGCACGATGAGCAGCGTGCCCAGCCGATCGTCGGAAGCCAGTGCGCGCCAGGCGAAGAACGCGAGCACGGCCGTCACCAGCACCGCGACGATCCAGACCGGCCCGGACACCACATCGTGGCCGAGCAGGCGGCTGAGCGCGCCGCGCAGTGACTGATTGGACGAGGAACCGACCGGCCCGATGCGGCGGGCGTCGCCGAGCAGCTCCCGGAAGTACTTGTTGGTCTCCCCCGGCGAGATCGCGTAGGTCAGCCCGATCGTCCCCGCGAAGACCACCGCGGACCAGATCGCCGTGACCCACCGCCGGCGCGCCACGAAGTACAGACCGGTGACCGCGGGCGTGAGCTTGATGCCCGCGGCCACACCCACCAGCGCCCCCGACAACCACCAGGAAGCGCTGCGCACCGCGAACATGGCCAGCAGCACCAGGAACACATTGACCTGGCCGTAGTCGAAGGTGGAACGCACCGGCTCCAGCCACATGCCGACCGCCGTCCACGCCACCGCGGCTGTGCGCCACCGCTCTTCGCGCATCCCGTCGGTGCCGACCATCATCTCGAGCGCCAGCCACACCACCCCGAACAGCGCCGCCACCGTGGCCAGCAGCCACCCGATGGCGACGACCGAGAAGGGCAGGAAATGCAGCGGATAGAACACGAGCGCCGCGAACGGTGGATAGGTGAACGGCAGCGGAAAGTCTGGCGTCTTGCTGGAATCGGTGTAGTCGTAGAGGTGCCCGCTGCCGAAATTGGCCGACCCGTCCACATAAACGTGCAGGTCGACGAAGTTCATGCCGTTGGGCAGCAGCAGTACCCAGGCCAGGCGGGCGAGTACCGAGATGCCCAGCGCCGCGACGGCCAGGCGACGGTATTGCCTCGAGGGCAGCGTCCGAATGAGATTCAAGGGCAGCGTCCAATTCAAGGGACGTGTCGATTCACGGCACGGACTTTCGGCTCGGGGCGGATCGCCTGCCGGAGTTCACGGCTGGCGAATGCGGCGTGCGGGAGCGAGCCCAGCGTAGTCGTACGCGCGGCGACCGCGTGCACCCGGACGCGGCTGTCGCGCGCGGGCGGCCGCGATCTCCCCCGCATCATGGCTATCCCGCTGTAACATTTGCATCACCGACCACTTCAGTAACAGGCTTTCTGGTCGCTCGTTCGATAACGTCAGCTGATCTAGTTCGCCAAGATCGCGCCGTGGCTGTACAAGTCGGCAGCCCGGTCCCTAGAGTGGCGCGGAGCGATGGCTCCATCGCCGCTAGATGGTCCCTGAAGGTAAGGACGGCTACACCAGTGCTTCGCACCCGAGGATCGCGGTTCGCAATGTCCGCAGTGGCCCTGGCGGCCTGCGCCACCGTCGCCGTGCCGACGGCGTACGCGAAGCCCGCGCCGGTCCAGAACATCTCGTCGATTCCGATGATCCCCGAAGGGGTTCCGGTCGACGCCCTGGCCTCGCTGGTGCCCGCCATCATCGGCGCCGCGGCCGGTCCCGCCGACATCGCCGACGCGGGCCCCAAGAACGCCATCCTGGCCCAGGCCAAGCAGCTGCTGGAGTCCAGCAACCTGCCCGCCCAGGTGAAGACCACCCTGCTCGCGGTCATCACCTTCCTCGACGGCAGCGGCGGTGGCGGCCCGGACCTCCCGAAGGACGGCCCGGTCATCGCCCAGTTCCTGTGGCCGACCATCGGCAAGGGCTGCATCTCCTCCTCCGCCGACTCGGTGGGCACCGCGCTGGCCGTCCCCGGCCCGGCGCAGCTGCCCCCGCCCGGACCCGCGCAGGGCCAGGCCGGTTTCGTGTTCACCGCGCTGGGCACCAAGCAGCCCACCGACGCGCAGCCCACCCCGATGACGGTGCAGTGGCTGAACCTGGACACCCGTGCCACCGGGACCATGAACCTGACCAACGAGCAGCACATCAACCCGGACGGCCCGGCCACGCTGTCGGCCATCGCCAACACCGGTTCGGGCCGCGTGGTCGCCGTCGTCTCGGGTTCGCTGACCACCCAGGCCGATCCGGAGTCGCAGCCGATCAGCTGCAACTTCCTGCCGACCATCGGCTTCTTCACCGTCACGTAGCGATCACTCGCAGGTAGCGAAGATTTCCGCCCCCACCCTCCCCCATGATCGTCAGGGGAAGACGGGGGCGGCTTCGTATGCAAGGCCGGGATTGTGTGGTAGACCCGAGAGCATGGCCGCTGTGACTCACCCTGTGCGGGGACTGCATTCGCGCCGATCGATCCTCTCGATTCGTTCGGAGGGATCGATCCTGTCGATCGGCTCGGCCTATTCGATCCTGTCCATCGGCAGCGTGGGTTCGGTGCTGTCGATCGGGTCGGTGGGCTCCTTCGGCTCCATCATCTCGTCGGCTTCGTTCGGCAGCCTGGGCTCGGCGTTCTCCGGACTGTCCCGCTGGTCCATGTTCTCCTGGGCCGGAGACCGTCAGGCGTTCAGCGACGGCCGCGACGACGAACCGAACGACCGTCACTTCACGCTGCGCGTGGTCCCGGAAGAACCCGACCTGGCCTACGACACCACCTGCCACTGCCAGACGTAGCGAACTACCACCACTGCCCGTACTGCGGGGCCAGTACGGAGTTGACGTCCACCGAGATGCCGCCCACCTCGCGCTTGTCGATCTCGAACTGGTGCAGGTGGGCGGCCGGGTGGACGTATCCCTTGGGCGTGCCCCAATTGTGCTGCCAGTAGAACGAACCCAGACCCGCGTCGCGAATGTTGTCGATCGTGGGTGAGTTCGCGTAGACGCCGACTCGACCCCGACCCAGGACCGTCTCCCAGCCGCGCAGGTACGGGTCGATCATCGATTCGAAGTCGTCGTCGCTGGGGTTGTCGTCGATGGACGCGTAGATGGGCGCGTTGTCGGGTCCGCCCGCCGCCTTGTGCAGCACCAGACCCCGCGCGGCGTGCCGCAATCCGGCCTCGAGGCCGCCACGCCAGTCGGCGGTCGGGCCTTTGCCGAACTGGTAGCAGGAGACCACCGACAGTCCCGCGGCGCGCAGCGCGTCGACCTCGCGGGCCAGCAGCGGCTTTCCGGCCATCCATTCCGCGCCGGGTCGCCGATCCGAAACGTAGCGAATGACGCCGAGATGGCCATCGTCGCTGATGGATTGGGGTGACGGGACACCACCCGCGTAGTCGAGCAGGGTGCCGAGCGACTGCTTCTTCGCCTGGGCGGTGGCGGGCGGGAGGGCCAGTCCGGCGGTGATTCCGGCGGCGAGAGCCGTTGCGCCGGATAGGAAGTTCCGTCGATTGACATGGGCAGGACGCATCACGGGGCTCCTTCGCACACACTCGCTGGTCGAACTTGCCGGTGTGAGAACGACGGAGGCCCTGCCTCACATCTGACCGGTTGGAACAACTACATGCGGCGTGCCCGGCGCACCTTCCCCGATGACAAACAAGATCATCCGTGCGCCGGGAGCCCTAACGCGCCCTCATTTCACCATATTCACATTGGAATCGCCAGACACATCGGGCACAGCGGCACCATATGTCACATGCCCACGAAACCGGGCAGCCTGGAGAAAGCAGTAAACCCGCAGCTATCAGACTCGCGTGGAGTCCAGGCGCGCGCCCACATCGATGGTCCGGCGCGACACGTCGGCCACCTCGGAACGCACCACACCGGCCACCTGCGCGGCGATCTGCTTGCGCATGCCCGCGAGCTTGCCCAGCGCTGCGGCCCGCCAGCCCTGCGCGGTCATCTCCAGATCGATGTCCCCGGCCCGCGGCGGCACCGCGTCGATGACGATCAGCAACGGGTCGGCGGCGCGCGCGGTGAGCGCCACCGGCACCTGCACCTCGGCGCGATATCGATTGGTCTGCAGCACGTCCACCGAGATGTCCAGGCTCACCGGAATCATCAGGTCGAAGCGGACCAGGGCGGGGTCATGGTGGTTCGCGCCCGCCGCCTCCGCCGCCACTCGCGCCGATTCGGCCGCGGTGGTGGGCAATTCGGCGATCCGCGGCTCCGGCCGCGCCGCGACGGTCGGCGGTCCCGCCTCGGCCACCCTGGGCAGTCGCACGCTGCCCTGCACCCACACCTCGGCCTTGTTTCCGGGCCCGGTGCGCAGGGGACCGACCTCGATGGCCTTGCCCGCCATCGACTCGACCACCTCCTGCACCCGTTCCGCGGTGACGATGCGGGTGAAGAAGCGGCGGCCGAACTCGTCGTAGCCGATCCACTCGTGGGTGGGCCGCCCCCGATACGGCGAGTTGGTGCCGTTGAGGATGGCCTCCACGTCGAAGGTGCGCCCGCGCTGCGAATCCGGGTCGGCCAGAATGCCGTTGATACGACCCGCGACCTCGCGCTGCACCAGCTGCGCGATCGGGTTGAGCAGCACCTCCCACGCGGTGCCGATGGCCTGCGCGCGCATGACGAAGCTGACGTCGCGTCCGGTGACCGGGGGAATGTCGATGACGATGAGCAGCGGGTCGGCGGTGCGGGCGTGCATGGTCAGGTCGATCTCCACGACCGCTTCCAGCCGCAGCCGCTGCCCGCCGAGGGTGACGTCGACCCGCAGCTTCACCGGGAGCATGACGTCGAAGTGCACGTGCGGCCCGCGCCGGATGACCGTGGGTTTGCCGATGCTGCCCTTGGCCACGAATCTGGCGAGTCCGGCCGGGCCGATACCGAAGGGTCCGATGGTGATGCCGCGCCCGGCCACGCTGGAGACCGCGGACTCGATCCGGGATTCCGTCACCGCCGCCGCCACGAAACGTTCGCCGAATTCGGCGTAATCGATCCAGGTCGGTTCGTCGGACAACGTCATCCAGCTGCTTTCCTCGGGCGGGGACCCCTGTCCTGCCGATGAGGGGGCAGCAGGACAGGGATCAATCGGTAGCGCTGCCGGGCGCTACCGAAATCCATCGTAAGCGGAAGATGCGCCCTGGAGTACACCCCGCCCCGCGTGTTTCCAGAATGTGGAATCAGCGTGTTCCCAATCGCCCGAATCCGACCAGCCCCGATGTGCCGGATGGGCGGAATTTGTGGATCGCGATGCCACCGGATTCTCCGGCCTCATTGCCACCTACCGTGGTGATGGTATCCGAATCTACGGCAATCACAATATTCGTGTGTTGATGGAAGACACTGGAATCCGCGTACATCACCACATCACCGACCCGGGGTAGATAGCCGTTGTTCGCCTCCTCGAAACGATGCTGACCCCGGTAGTACTCCTCCAGGGTGTAGACGCCGGGAATCCGCCAGGAGCCGGAATTCGGATTGCTCAAAGGCTGCCCCGCCGTACGCATCACCCAGCTGACGAAGTCGGCGCACCACGGTTCGGCAATGCCCTCGGAGTATTTGTCCCGGCCGGCCTGTTCGTCGAATTGCTCGCGCAGGACTTCCGCGACCCGCGCCTGCTCGGGGCTCAGTGTCGCGGTATCGACCGCCGGGAAATCGTGCAGCAGACGCCCGTCGAGGACGCGCGGGCCGAAGGACTCCTCGTGGCGGCCGTGCTGCCACCACCGCACTCCGAGCACTCCCCCGACCGCCAGCGCCGAAACCACCACCAGCGCAACCACACCCACGACCGCACCGCGTCGTCGCCGACGTGGTGCGCGCTCGAATTCGTCTGTCATTTCGGTCCCTCCCCGGTTCCGGCCGTCTCTCGGCCTCACCAAGTAGGACGTCTCATCCGACCACGGAGTTCCCCGGGGTGCGGCGCACCAGGCGGCTGCGGCCCATCGGGCCCAGGCGGCTGGCCTGCATCAGTCCCACGCCCGGCGGTGCGAGTTCGGCCAGCTCGGCCTGCATCCGGGCCTGCAGCATTTCGGCGGCCGAGCGGTGACGGGCGGCTTGCTCGTGATCACCGAGATAGGTAGCCAGCTCGGCGAGGACGTAGTCCATCGGACCCATGACCGAGGCGCCGGTTTCCAGGCCGCATACGGTGCCCGAGTACGGCAGCAATTGCTGATAGACGGTGAGCGCGCCCGCCGGGTCGTCGAGGGCGATGGCGAGGCGGGCCTTGACGGCGGTGAAGGTGGACCAGAACTGCGGGGCCAGCGGGGGCGCGGCGGCCAGCACCCGGCGGGCCTCCTCCGCGCGGCCGGAGTGCACCAGGGCCAGCGCGTACCCGTGCACGAACAGCTCGGGTTTGAGAGCGGTGCGTTCGCGCAGATCGTTCAGGTATTCGGACATGTCGTTGCGCAGCCATCCGATGGAGACGGCGATGCCGACGTGCAGGGCGTTGGTGTCGCGGGTCGGTTCGGCCGCGCCTTCCGCGGAGTGCGCGACCAGCTCGTCGAGCTGCCCGGTGCCCTCGGCGAGCAGGCGCAGCACCTCATCGGAGTTGCCGCGCAACAACTCCAGCACCATGCCGAACGGCGCGATGGCGTCGAGCAGGTGCCGCAGCTGCCCGTCGGTGGCGTACGCGCTGGCGGCGCGGGCGTGGCCGGCCGCGGCCACCAGGTCGGCGTCGGCGAGGGTGGCGCGGAACAGCAGATAGTGGGCCAGCGCGCGGAATTCGGTGAGTTCGGCGTCGGTGGACACCTCCAGTAGCCGTGCCGCATGCCTGCGCAGGTCGTGGGCGCGCAGGAAGCCGCTGGCGGCGAAGGCGGCGAACGCCTGCGCGTTGAGGACGGTGCACAGCAGGTCCGGGTCGTCCAGCGGTTCGGCCATGGACATGGCGGTGGCGGCGATGATGCGCGCCGCCGAGGGATCCTCGATGGCCCGATCGAAGACGGCGGTGACCTGCAGGTGAATCCGGCACCGCAGCGGCAGGTCCGGGTCGCCGGACGCGATCCGCAGCGGTTCCCGCAGCCGCGGGTCCGGCGTGTGCCAATCGTGCACCGACCAGATGAGCGGGGTCGGCCAGCAGGTCGCCGACTGCGCCAACAGCCCTGTCCCCCCGATGGATTCGGCCAGATCCAGCGCCTGCTCCCGTGCCGCCCGCGCCGCGATGTGCTGCCCGTCGTAGGCCAGCGCCACCACCAGTTCACACCGCGCCTCCAGCACGGCCAGCCGATCCCCCACCGCCGCACCAGCCTCCGCATGCCCGGCCAGATCGTGCAACGTCAGCACCGACCGCCACCGCCGCACCGCATCCGCCCGCATGCGCCGTTCCACACACCGCCGCGCCGCCGCCCGCACGTAAGGCAATGCCACCGTGGCGGTCTCGGCATCCGCCCCCAACGCCGCATGATGCGCGAGCGCATCGATATCCCGCCCCCGCGGCACCCGAACCTCCTCCCCGCCCGAGGGCACTGCAGGTTCTCCCGACGCGACGTCTCCGATGTCGCCGGATTCCGCTGCTGCGCTGACGGTCTCGATCGCGGCCGCCACTTCATCGGCCCCGCGGAGGGCGGTGAGCGCGCGGTTGTCGTGCTGGGTGGGGCGTGGGGACCCGAGGAGTGCGGCCACCAGGTAGTCGGCTCCCCAGAGGGCGTCGAGCACCCGGTTCTCCGCGCGCGCTCCGGATCCCGGCGCGGTGCCGGAGAGGGGTGCGGGCCGCGCATCGTCCGGGTGCGGATCGCCGAGGGCGCCGGTTACCGGGTCGTGGCGGAGGTATTCGAAGGCGGCCCAGTGCATTCGGGTGCGGCGGAGGGTGGGGAGGTCGTAGTAGACGGTTTCGCGGATCAGGGCGTGGTCGAAGGTGACGCGGCCGGCGCGGTCGGTGCGGAGCAGGCGGGCGGATTCGGCGGTGGCGATGAGGTCGATGACGGTGTCGGCGGGGCGGGCCAGGGCGGCGGCGAGGGTGGTGACGTCGCTGTCCCCGCCCCAGACCGAGAGGTGGCGTAGCAGGTCGACGACGTCGGTCGGGAGCTGGGAGATGCGGCGGCCCAACAGGTCTCGGACACTGTCGGGGAGCATGTCGGTGAGGCCCTGGGCGGCGACGAGTTTGGCGAGTTCGCGCACGAACAGCGGATTGCCGCCGGTGCGGCGACGCAGCAGTTCGACGGTGCGATCGTCGAGGTCGGTGAGTCCGGCGGCGGCCGCGGCCCGGCGGGTGCCCGCCATGTCGAGTCCGTCGAGCTCGATGCGGTCGGCGGTGAATAGCGCCAGGGCGGCGGCGGTATCGCGAACGCCGGGCCCGGCCTCGGTGCCGCGCAGGGTGGCGACGATGAGGATCGGGCAGTCGCGCAGCCAGTTCACGACCTGGCGCAGCACCTGCAGGGTGGCGGTGTCCGCGCCGTGCACGTCCTCGAGCACGATGGCGACGGGCGACCCCGCCGAATGCTCGCGGCAGGATCGCACCACCCGCCGGGCCAGGGTGAAAGCGTCGGCGGCGGTGAAGGTTTCGGGGTCGGCGGCGTCCAGGCCGGTGAGCACCTCGGCCCAGGCCCAGGCGGGCGGCGCGGACTCGACTTCCGGACAGCGGCCGAAAACGGTTGTCCAACCGCGCTCGCCGAGGTGCCGGGTGAGGCCGGTGGCGAGCGTGGTCTTCCCGGCCCCGGCCTCGCCGGACAGCCAGATCAGTCGCGCGTGCCCGGCGACGGCGGCCTCGGCGGCGGCCAGCACGGCGGCGCGCTGGGCGGCATATCCGGTGTCCGGCAAGGGTTCCGGGTCGGGTCGGGGCGCGGGTGCGGCGGGGCGGACCGGCGCGGGCGGGGCCGTGGTCTCGGCGTCCACGGAGTGGGTGAGGATCGCGGTCTCCAGCTCCCGCAGTCCGGGCCCGGGATCGACCCCGAATTCGAGGGTGAGGAATTCGCGGCTGCGGCGCACGGTCGCGAGCGCGTCCAGCGATTGTCCCAGACGGTACTGGGCGACAGCCAGCAGCCGCGCGCACTCCTCGCGCCCCGGATGCTCCTCCAGGATGGGCCGCAACGCGAGCACCACCTCGGCCGGTCGGTTCATCTCCAGCGCCGCCTGCGCCCGCAGTTCGGCCGCGGTCAGCCGCAGCGCTTGCAGGCGGGCGGCCTCCTGTGCGGCCCAGGGCATTCCGACGAACGATTCGAAGGCGGTGCCGTGCCAGCAGGCCAGCGCGGCGTCCAGCACCCGCACCTGTTCGAGGGGTTCGGGCCGCCCGGCCGGGTCGCGCATGGCGGCCTCGTGCCCGTGCAGCAGCTGCTCGAAGTGCCAGGAATCCACTTGGGAAGGCTCGAGATTGAGCGCGTAGCCGTGCGATTCGGAGACGATGACCCGCGAGTGCGCGCGCCGCGGCCGGTCCGGCTCGAAGACGCGCCGCAGGTTGTGGATGTAGACCTGGAGCGCGGCAACGGCTTTGGCGGGCGGATCGCCGTGCCAGAGGTCGTCGATGAGCCGCTCGGTGGGCACCACCCGGCCACCGGCCGCGACCAGCCGGCCCAGCACCGCACACTGCATCGGCGCGCCCGGAGGCACGCGCTGTCCGTCGATGCTGATGTGCAGTGGGCCCAGCACCCCGATCCGTATGAGCGCCATGCCCCCGTACCCACTTCGAATAAAACCAAACAGGATCCTCTCAATATGGCAGAAATTCTGCGAGAGCGCCCGGTCTTGTGATCTGGCTTAACTCGATACGAAGTCGCTAGCAAGAGTTGTCCCGCACACTGCCCAGGGTGTTCGACTCCACTCCGCCGCCGGAGCCCGATCTCGCGGTGCTGCACAGCCTTCCGCATCCGGCCTGCCTGCACGACGGCGGCTACGACGTGGTCGCCGCGAACGACGCCTTCCGAAAGCTGTTCCCCGGCACCGGCCCCGGCGCGAACCTGATGACCGCGATCCTGCTGGAACCCATGGCCCGCTACCGGCTGGGCGACTGGGAGGCCGAAGCGCAGGTGATGGTCTCGGCCTTCCGGCTGGCCACGCCGGAGCTGAACCCGGAGCGGGTCGAGGAGATCGTCAATCTGGCCCGGCGGTCCCCGGACTGGGATCGGCTGTGGGCGGGTGAGGCGCCGCTGCTCGATCCCCGAGAACGCACGGTGCTGATGAACGATCCGGTGACCCGCAAGGAGCGCCGGATGTACGTGCAGACCTTCGAGTTCCAGTCACCGCGGCGGCCGTGGTGGCTGTTGACGGTAGTGCCGTTCGACTGAATCCGGCTCGGCCGGTTCAGGCTTGGGCGGCGGGGACTTCGAACCAGCCGTCCTCGGGTTCGGCGAAGCCGTGGTACATGAGCGGGATGCGCCGGTCCACGCCGAAGTGTCGGTAGACGGCGAGCATGGCGGTGCGCACGGCATGGTCGTGGAAGTCGTCGATGCGGCGGCGGCCCAGCCAGTGTTCCGGCAGCAGTGACAGCCGGGTCAACTCGTCGGGGTCGTCGGCGTCGAGGCCGATCGGTCCGGGGTCGGCGATGAAGTGATCGTGCAGGACCGCGTGCCTCTCGCCCGGATCGTGAGGCTCGGTGCGCAGGGCGTAGAACCGCGTGCGGATGGCGGGCGACCCGTGCGCCTGCAGCCAGTCGATGAGATGCGGGTTGGGGCGCGGAATCGACCTGGCGGACAAGGTCGTCTGCTCGAGCAGGTGCAGCACGCTGGCGCCGGGGACGCGGGGTTCGGGGACGAGGAACAGGCTGAGCACGGGCGATCCGGACATGCTGTCCGAGAGGCAGACCTTGGTGCGCATGGGGTCGGGCATGCGCCGCTCCTTACCAGGGAGGGTTGCTGGCTTCGCTTATCCGAATCGTGCCGGCTCGCCGAGTTACCAGACTCGGACAGATCTCTCCTCGACGCCCGACCGGTGCAACACCCGGAATTATAGTCGCGAAAGGCTAATCGGACCGACCGGTCTTTCGATCGGTCCGATCATGACAACCTCACCGCTCGGCTAGGCCCCGACCAGTCGGCTGCGGCCGCGCCGCCGGGCCGGCTGCGCCGCCAGCTGCCCCTCGATGGTGGCCCGGACAGTCGGCCACTCCTCATCCAGGATCGAATAGAAGGCGGTGCTACGCACCTCACCGTCCAGCCCGCGCGAATGCGCCCGGCGTACCCCGTCACTGGTGGCCCCGAGCCGCTCGATGGCCATGCGGGAGCGCAGGTTTCGGACATCGGCCCGCATGGCGATGCGCCGCACCCGCCACACCTCGAAGGCATGCTGCAACAACAGCAGCTTGGACTCCAGGTTGATGCCCGCGCCGCGTGCTTCGAGGGACAGCCAGGTGTTCCCGATTTCGGCGGCATCCGGCACCGTGAGCAGCGGATCTCCGCTCGGTGTGCCGTGCACCAGCGGCCACACCATCGGACCCTGCCAATAGTCGAAACGGGTGAAGCGGGTGGACCCCAGCACCCGGCCACTGGCGACCGCGATGATGGCGAAGGCCAACGACGTTCCCGAGGCATGCCCCGACAGCGCCTGGGCCACATATTCCAGCGCCTCGTCCACTCCGTGTGGGACAGGCGTGAACGCGTAGTCGTCACGATTTCCCGCTGCGGCCTCCGCAATACCCGTGGCATGCTGCGGCGCAAGGGGTTCCAGCCGTACCAGACGGCCGGTCAGAGTTACGGGTACGGGCACGTTCCCTCGATCTTTCAGAGTCGGTCGGGGGTCGCGTCAGGCATTGGCCGCCCCGGCCACACGCTCCGGAATCGACGAACCAACCCTGGCACGCCAGTAGCAGCATCGGATAGTGGGATGAACGATAGCGGAACACCAGCGCACCGCGCCGCAGGCGGCATGTAAATTTCATGCGTTCTACCGCGCGTCGCACGGGCGATTCACAGGTGTCATTCAGCTGTGCCCGGCAGCCCTCTCCGCAACTACGTGGCGATCTCCCCCGGGAACTGCGTTTATCCGAATACCTATGCGCCGGAAGGTATTTCTACACCGGGTCGCGGCGAATACCGCTCGGCACGGCCGCGCCATCGCGAGGCACTCCGGATCGGCACCGGTCAGCGCCCGAAGCCGGCCCTCACCCAGGGCATGGACCACCGGCTGCGCACAAACGCGGGATCATGAACGGCCGTCACCGGCCACACCGTATTCGTTTCCGCGGGACCGGTCGCTTCCCGACCGGTTACCACCGCGTACTCAGCCCCCGGCAAAGCCCTTCCACCGGATATCGAGATTGTCCGGAATGGCCACCGGGAACCGTATTCATGGCGAAATCGTCACCGGCTCAGACGTTGAAGCGGAACTCCACGACGTCGCCGTCGGCCATGACGTATTCCTTGCCTTCCATGCGGACCTTGCCCGCGGCCTTGGCGGCGGCCATGGAACCGGCCTCGACCAGATCCTTGAAGGCGACGATCTCGGCCTTGATGAAGCCGCGTTCGAAGTCGGTGTGGATGACGCCGGCCGCCTTGGGGGCGGTGTCGCCCTGGTGGATGGTCCAGGCGCGGGATTCCTTGGGACCTGCGGTGAGATAGGTCTGCAGGCCGAGGGTGTGGAAACCGGCGCGGGCCAGGGCGTGCAGGCCGGGCTCGGTCTGGCCGATGGATTCCAGCAGTTCGGCGGCGGATTCGTCATCGAGTTCGATGAGCTCGGATTCCACCTTGGCGTCGAGGAAGACGGCGTCGGCGGGGGCGACCGCGGCCTTCAGCTCGGCCTTCTTGGCCTCGTCGGTGAGCACCGACTCGTCGGCGTTGAAGACATAGAGGAACGGCTTGATGGTGAGGAGCGAAAGCTCCTTCAGCAGTTCGACATCGAGTTCCTTGCGGGCGGCGAAGAGGGTGCGGCCGCTGTCGAGGATCCCCTGCGCCTGCTTGGCGGCGTCGGCGACCGGCTTGCGGTCCTTCTTGACGCGGGCTTCCTTCTCCAGCCGCACGACCGCCTTCTCCAGCGTCTGCATGTCGGCGAGGATGAGCTCGGTCTCGATGACCTCGATGTCGGCGAGCGGATCGACCTTGCCGTCGACGTGGATCACGTCGTCGTCGGCGAAGACGCGCACCACCTGGCAGATGGCGTCGGCCTCACGGATGTTGGCCAGGAACTTGTTGCCCAGGCCCGCGCCCTCGGAGGCGCCCTTCACGATGCCCGCGATATCGACGAACGACACCGTAGCGGGCAGCTGCCGCTCGGAACCGAAGATCTCGGCGAGCACGGCCAGCCTCGGATCGGGCAGCGGCACCACGCCCGTGTTCGGCTCGATGGTGGCGAACGGGTAGTTCGCGGCGAGCACGTCATTGCGTGTCAGAGCGTTGAACAGCGTCGACTTTCCGACGTTGGGCAGGCCGACGATTCCGAGGGTGAGACTCACGAGAGTGGGAGTCTACCCGGATCGTCGGCCCGCGCCGTCACCGCAGGTCCGGGCGCTGGGTTCGGCGGGCCCGCGGGCAGGGCGACGGTCAGGCCCGCGGGGTGCGGCCGAGGTAGGCCAGCAGCTCGGCCACCACCGGGGTGTCCGTCTCGGGCACCTCGGTGACGACGGGCGCGAAGACGCCGTAATCACGCAGCGGCTCGATGAGCCCGGTGGCGGCGGTGAGCAGATGACCCGCCAGCTCGTCGGTGAGCGGCGAGGGTTGCCCGGTCGCGATCGCGATGTCCCAGGCGTGCGCGGCGGCGTCGAGGGCGCACATGACGGCGGCGACCGGGGTGGGGAGTTCGCCGTGCGGCAGCGGGGTGGGGACGGCCTCGGTGTCGTCGGCGACGGTGGCCCAGGCGGTGGCGGTGGGTTCGATTGCGGCGGAGACCAATTCGGTGGCCTTGCCGTCGATGCTGCCGGACGGCTCGAACGGGTTGTAGGCCGGGCCGTCGCCGATGCCGAGGAACTTGGCGTAGGCCAGCTGATCCCCGGCGGCGTGCTGAACCACCTGCGCCACGGTCCATTCCGAGCACGGGGTGGGGTTGTTCCACTGATCGTCGCCGACCCCGGCCACCACGTCGGTGAGGGCGCGGTGGGAGGCGGCGAGGACCTCGCGCCAGACCGGGGCGAGGGTGGCGGCGGGGGTGGCGGTCTGCGGGTTGGCGTTCATTGTTCTTGCCTCTCAGGTTGTTTCGATCCGTTGAGATAAAGGTATGACCCGATTAGGCTGATTTTCTTCCTAATAAGCCAGGCGATCCGAGGAGCATGGTGTGACCTCCACCACAACCCGTCTGCTGCGCCTGCTGTCGCTGTTGCAGGACGGCACCCATACCGGCCGTGACCTGGCCGAACGCCTTGCCGTCACCGACCGCACGCTGCGCCAGGACATCGCCCGGCTGCGCGAACTCGGCTATCCGGTGCACGCCGCTCGCGGTCCGGTCGGCGGCTACCGCCTCGGCCAGGGCGCGACCATGCCTCCACTGCTGCTCGACGACGACGAGGCGGTGGCCGTCGCGGTGGCCATGAATATCGCCGCCGACGGCAGCACCGGCATCGCCGATATTCACGCCAATCTCGAACGCGCCCAGGCGAAAATGGATCGGATCCTCCCGAAACGATTGCAGCGGAAGGTGACCGCGCTGCGCTCCGTCACCGACATCGGACCCGCCGTCACCGGTTCCCGCGAACCCGACGCGCCCGTCCCGGCCGAAACCCTCGCCACCCTCGCCACCGCCATCCGCGCCACCACCACGATCCGCGCCGACGACCGCGATCTCGAGCCCTACCGCCTGATCAGCTGGCAGCGCCGCTGGTACCTGGTGGCCTACAGCCTCGAATCCCACACCTGGCAGGCCCTCCCCGTGGCATCACTCACCGAGATCACCTCCGGCGAACGCCATTTCGCCCCGCGCCCACTCCCCGACTCCGATCTGGTCGCCTTCGTTCTGCGCGAAATCGCCTCTACCGGTTGGCAAGTCCACGCCCGAGTCACCATCCTGGCCCCCGCCGACACCGTCATAACCCGCATCAACCCCACCGTCGGCGTCGTAGAACCCCTGGACGACACCTCCTGCCTCCTCCTCACCGGAGCCGACCGCCTCGAAACCATCGCCATCTACCTGAGCATGCTGATGATGGACTTCCGAGTCGACTCACCCCCGGAACTGGTCACCCACATCCGCACCCTCGCCCGCCGCTACACCGCCGCCACGCCCTAACCGAGCGGGAGCGAATCCTGCTGGGGGAGATGGGACATCATGTGCGGGTAGCGGACGGGGCGGGCGGTGGTGAAGGTGAGGTCGCGGACGTGGGTGAAGTCGGACCAGAGGAGGCGGCCGCCTTTGAGCGCGAGCATGGGGCGGACTCGGGTGCGGACCTGGTTCAGTTCGTCCTCGGTGGCGGGGCGGCGGGGTCCGGCGGTGCCGTAGAGGCGGACTCCCGGGTGGGTGGAGAAGCGTCCGACCAGCAGGGAGCGGAACCAGAACCAGGAGCCGCTGTCGACCGCCAGCAGGCAGACGTTCGGGTTGGTGTCGAGGTTGCTCGCCAGCGCGGAGGTGTACTGGTCGAAGTAGAAGGCGGTGTGGTCGTCGCGGAAGAACACCGTTCCCACCGGGGTGATGTTCGGAATCCCTTGCGGGTCAACGGATGCGATCGCGAAGTGCCCGGTCGACCGGCGTGCGCGCTCCACTATTCCCCGGATTTGTCCCCACCACATGATCGGACCTTAGCGCGCCTATCTAGTAGGTGGGCCAGTTCGAGAGGGTTTGGTGGAGGGCGTCGACGATATGCGGCCAGGAGTCGGCAGCAGGGCGAGAATGCGCGAATCCACCCGCCGCCTCGAGGGTGGCGAAGCCGTGAAAAGTGCTGCGCAGCAGGCGAGCCGCGTCCAATCCCTCTGAGTCGCCGAGCCCGTAACCGCGCAGAATGGCCGTGGTGAGCTCGATACTGCGCACCAGGGCGGGTTCACCGGCGACCTCCGCCGGATCCATCCGAATCTGCGTGGCCGCATACCGTTCCGGATGGTCGAGCACATAGCCGCGATAGGCGTCGGCGAAGGCTACCAACGCGTCCTTACCGGACCGTCCGGCCACCGCCGCCCCGATCCGTTCGTTCAACTCCGCACTGGCCAGCAGGGCGACCCGCACCCGCAGATCGTGGAGATTGCGGACGTGGACGTACAGGCTCGGATCCTTCACGCCGACCCGGCGGGCGAGAGCCGAGAGCGTGAGCTTCTCGAAGCCGATTTCATCGACGAGTTCGGCCGCCGCACTGACGACCCGCTCCCTGGTCAAACCGACCCGTGGCGACATTCCACTCCTTCCCGAGTGCCCCAAGGGTAAACCTAGAGGCAATAGGATCGGGGAGGTCCAGCGTGTCACCCCGCATCCTTAAGCTGCCCGGCATGGGACTCGCAGTCACGACACACGAACTTGCCTACGCGATCATCAACGGGGAGGAGGATTTCGGTCCCGCGCTCGACGCGATCAACAAGGTACTGAGCGACAACGGGCTACCCGCGCACGAGGAACCCCGGGTCCACGGGATGGCCACCGCTCGTCACCACGTGTCCAGCTTCCCGTACAGCATGATCCACTACCTGCGACGTGCCTACGCCCACGCGATCACCAATCCGGACCAGCCGCTGACCCCGGTCGCAGAAGACGAGCGCGCCAGCGAAGACCCACTGGTCGAGGAGGTCACCTATGACTTCGACTGCCACTTGATCTGCCATTCCGATTGCGAAGGTTATTACGTCCCTATCGATTTCGAGCATGTGCTGCCCGGCGACGAGGAGGATTCCATTCCCGGCGGCATACTCGGTTCCAGCAACCGATTGATGCGCGAACTCGTCTACGTGGCACCGTATCTCGGCATCACCCTGATCGACGGCGAGCTGCCGGATTCCGAAGCCCACTCGCTGTGCGAGGCCGACGACGAAGACGAGCCGCTCGGGCGCGAACGCATGGTCTGGCTGACCCTCTTCGAAAACGCCCGCGTCTCCCTCGCCAATAACACCCTGATCACCTTCTGCTGACGAAACCCGTTGCAACCGGGCTCATTCGGTACGCAGCCGGAGTCCGGGATTCTCGATCATCACGTCGGCGATGGACTGGGCGATCATGGTGAGTTGCGGGTAGGCACGCAGGAACGCGTCGATCAACGGGGACAGTTGTTCGAAGGCCACTTGCCCATCCCCCGCCAGCAGCCGTTTGGCGATCTGGTCGAGCGGCGCAGGAAGCACGGCGTTCACCGCATCCGGCTTGTCCGTGGGGTATTGGGCAGGGTCGTCGGTGTAGCCGCCCCGGCTGACAATGCCCATGGCGAGGGTGCCGGAGAACAGCGCACCACCGCTGTCACCCGGGAGGGACAGCGCGGTGTGGGTGAATCGAACGGGCGGCCGTAGGGGGTCGGGCTGATCAACGCTGAGAATGACACCGCAGGTGAATCCGGTGGTGGCTCCCGCCTTGCACACCGGCTCGCCGACAACCGGGTAACCGACCCCCGTGATCGGGAGCGTACCGCCGGCCGCACGAATCAGATTGTTACGGAAGGAATCCTGGAACGGCTCGGTAATACGGACAACGGCATAGTCACGCACGCCATCCATCACCGACTTCTCGAATGCGCCGGTCTGATCCCCCCGCTTCAGCGCCGGAGTGAGGTCGAAGGTCTGGCCCCGAGTATCGGGCTGATCCTCCGTCTCGGTGGCAGCATCGCAATGCCCGGCGGTGATCGCAGCGGGATTCCCCTCAGCATCAACAGCATTGAACGCCCAGGAACACGCGTATCCCGCATCGGTGAGATACCGATCACCCCCGGCAACCTCACCGGCCGACAACCCCACCCCACCCGAAACCCTCACCTCGACATCCGAAACCGCCTGCCGCTGAGCCATTTCCACACGCGCCAGATACTCCCCCACATCCATATCCAAATCCCGCCGAATCGCCGCAACCAGCCCCGGAGGCATCACCCCCTCGAACTCCCCCACCCGATCCTCGGCCCACCCCACCCCCGGCACACCCGACATCAACGCGACAGCCGCCACAACGGCAACCCCCCACCACCCAGCCCGCCGACGCAAGTAGTTGGCCACCCCTACCAATTTAGCGACCACCCCGCCAGATCCGGCCGATTCCCCAACACGAGTCCGTATCAACCAGGACCAGGGAGCTCTCACTGAGGGAATTCGGAAAGATTTCCGCAGTGAGAGCTCCATGATCTTGCATCGGCCCGACAATGACTGAGTGGGGGCGGATTTGATCAGCTTGGCAGTGGCGGGGGTCGGGGTCGTAGGTACATTCGGAGCGGCAGTTGCGGCGCAGGGAGCGGCGCTCAAGGGGAAGCGCCTCGACGCGGAGATCCATCGCGCCCAGCAAGCTGAGCAGCGCGATGAGGCGGCACAGCAGAGGGAACGGGAGCAGAAGCAGTCCGTGTATTCGGAGTTCAATTCCGCGGCTCGGAACTATCGAATGCAGTTGCACCACTGCGTGATGGAGTTGGAGGTGGGCGGCGCGGTCGGCCTCGAGCGGCTGGAAGCTGAGCGAACGCATTACCGCACCATGTACGCGCAGGCCCAGATGATCGTGCCCGACCGACTGCTGGCCGTCGCTTCCGAGGTGGACCTGTGTCTGGGCAATACCTACCGGGCAGTGCATGACATGGTCGAACACCCCGATGTGACCACTCTGCGAGCTGTGCACGAGTGGCTGGATGGCTCTGCGTCGGAGGCAGTTTGGCTGCTGCGGCAGATGCTGCGCGAGGACCTTGGGGCGTCGGAGCCAATTGCTGATCTCGATGCTCGAATCGCGGCAATGTCCTCGGCGAGGGCGGAGCTGTTCGATACCGGATCCGGCAGGTTGAGATGCCATCTAAAGGGTGACGCCGGCGTGCAGTAGTGCGGGCCGCTGCCGGTCAGCGGCCGCCGACTCCGGATAGCGCTATGCCGCGGATGAAGGCGCGTTGAGCCACGGCGTAGAGGAGGAGCAGGGGCAGGAGGAGGACGGTGGCGGCGGACATTAGGAGGGGCCAGTTGGTGGAGTATTGGCCTTGGAGGCGGACCAGGCCGAGGGTGGCGGTGGCGTATTCGTTGCGTTGGATCATGATCAGGGGCCAGAGGAAGTCGTTCCAGACTGTGATCCAGGTGAGGACCGCGAGGACCATGAGGGCGGGGCGGGTGTGGGGGAGCAGGATTCGCCAGTAGATCTGCCAGGGGGTGCAGCCGTCGAGGATGGCGGCTTCCTCCAATTCCACGGGGAGAGTGCGGAAGAACTGGCGCATGAGGTAGGTGCCGAAGGCGCTGCCGAAGAGGCCGGGGACGATCATGGACCAGGGGGTGTCCATCCAGCCGAAGGCGCGCATGAGCAGGAACTGCGGGATGACGGTGATGGTCAGGGGGACCATGAGGATGGCCAGGTAGCAGAGGAACAGCACATCGCGGCCCGGAAAGCGCAGGCGGGCGAAGGCGTATCCGGCGAGGGAGCAGAAGAAGACCTGGCCGGCGGTGACACAGCCCGCGTAGAGGACGGTGTTGAGGAGCATGCGCCCCAGCGGGATGGCGTCGAAGGCTTCCCGGTAGTTGGACCATCGCGGATGCGCGGGCAACGGTGCCGCGTCGAGCAATTCGCCCTCCGGCTTCAGCGAGGCCGACACCGACCACAGGATCGGCGTCAGCGCGCACCACGCCACCACGATCAAGGCCAGATAGGCGAGCAGACCACCGGCCAAGCGGCGCTTCACTGTTCGGACTCCGCCCGCCGTGCCAGCCACTGCTGGATCAGCGTGAAGCCCAGCAGGATCGCGAAGATCACCCAGGCCAGCGCCGACGCGTACCCGACTTCATAGAAGCGGAAGGCGTTCTGGAACAACATGATTCCCAGCACGTAGGTGCCGGTCTCCGGCCCGCCGTTGCTCCCGGTCAGCGCGTACGCCTGGTCGAACGCCTGCACCGAATTGATGACGGTGATCACCAGCACGAACGACAGCGCGCCACGGATCAGCGGCACGGTGATCGACGAGAAGCGCCGCAGGGCACCGGCACCATCGATCTTCGCTGCCTCATAGAGGCTTTCGGGCACCCCCTGCATGGCGGCGAGCAGGATCACGGTCGCGAACGACACCGACTTCCACACCGTCACCAGACTCAGCGACACCATCGCCCACCACGGATCGGTCAGCCACGGCACCGGCCCCAGCCCGACCCAGCCCAGCAGGATGTTCGCCAGCCCGTCGTCACTGGCGAAGATGAAGCGGAACACCACCGCCATCGCCACGGTCGAGGCCACCAGCGGCAGGAACGCCAGCGTCCGAAACACCCCGATCCCCCGCAGTTTCCGATTCAGCAGCCCGGCGACGGCCAAACTGATCGCCACCGTCGGCACCAGCGTCAGCACGGTGAACACGGCCGTATTGCGCAGCGCGATATAGAACAGCGGGTCATCGGTGAACAGCCGCCGATAGTTCGCGACCCCGACGAAGCGTGGCGGGCTGAACAGATCCCACGAGTGGAAGCTCAGGTACAGCGAAAACCCGAGCGGGAAAAGCAGAAACACGAGAATCGCCGCGAGATTGGGAGCCACGAACAGCCGCCCGGCCCGCGCCTGCCGCCGCCCCAACACCGATCCACGCGCCCGGCGGCCCGACCCGGTCGACCGCTCCGCATCCAGGCCCTGCCTCCTCATACCGAGGCCCGCAACAGCTGATCGATGTCGGCGCTGGTCTGCCCGCCGAGCGATTCAGCGGTCGCCGCGCCGCGCAACACCTTGTTGCAGCCGCGCTCCAGCAACGCCTCCACCTTGCCCCACAACGGCGTCACCGCCAGCGGCTTGGAATGCTCGGGCCCCTCGGTGAAGACCGCCAGATTGCGCACATTGGGATGCGCCGCCGCGAATCCCGGCGACCGCATCGCCGACCGCAGCACCGGCACGAACAGCCCCGACTCGGCGATGATGGCCTGCCCTTCCGGACCGGTCGCGAATTTCACGAATTCCCAGGCTTGTTCGCGCCGTGGGCTCGCCGCCGCGATGGCCAGCCCGGTGCTGCCGATATCGGTGATCGCACCCGGCCCGCCGTGCGGCCCGACCGGCAGCACCGTGACATCGAAGTCGAGGTCGTCGCGTCCGGTGAACTCCGAGTACAGCCAGTGCCCGCCCATGAGCATGGCGGCCCGCCCGCTGCGGAACAGGTCCTGCGCCGAAACCGATTGCCGGTCACCGACACTGGGCGCGACGCGATGCCGCACCGCCAGATCCGCGTAGAACTGGAGCCCGGCCGCGAACCGCGGATCCCCGAGATTGGTGCGGTCGGGCCGCACCGGCGGGCTGAACCATTCGGTGCCGTTGTTCATGCCGAAGCAGGCGGCCGAGAAGTACGGCACCCAGGCGTCCACGAATCCCCACTGCCGAGTCCGGCCGTCGGTATCGCGATGCGTCAGAGCCTGTGCCGCCGAAAGGAATTCGTCGAAGGTCCAGGCGGCAGACCAGCTCGTCGGCGGCTGGATCCCGGCCTCGGCGAACAACTTCCGGTTGTAGTAGAGGAACACCCCCGACCACTGCTCCGGCAGCGCGTACTGCCCGCCGCCCCACACGAAGGTGTCCCGCAGGGTGGCGTACCCGTCATCCCGCAGCGTCGCGGCGTAATCGGGTTCCCGGTCCAGGAATTCGCGCAGGTCGACCAGCACGCCCCGATCCGCCAGCCCGGCGTAGAGTAGCTCCCACGCCATCAGCACGTCCGGGCATTTGCCGCCCGCACAGTAGGTGAGCATCTGCTGCAACGGATCCGGCCCGGACATGAGGGTTCGGATGCGGATATCCGGTCGCCGCCGCTGGAATTCGTCGATGATCCGCAGCCGCGCCCGCGCTTCTTCGGGCCGCGCCTGGAAGAAGAAGGTGACGGCGTCGTCGTCTCCGCTCGAGCAGCCCCCGGCGGCCAGCAGTGCGGCCAATGCGCCGGAACCCAATGCGGCGCGCGCACCGGAGCGCAGCAGGGTACGCCGATCGATGCCGTGGGGAGGGCCTGCCGAGTCGCTCGCCAAAGATATATCTCCGTGAACTAAACGAACTAAAGGACCACAGTGACGCAGATCTCGAACCAGCATGGCAGCATACGGGGAGCTACCTGCGACACGCGGTCAACACGCGAAATCGCAGGTTTTCGGTCGGCCCGCAGTACCCCCGCGAACCGTCCGCAGCGTCCCCCGGGCCACCCGTACCCGACGGTACGACACGAGGTGAACGGCTGGTCAAAGCCGGTTCAGTCGCGCGTCGGTTGGGCTACGTTGAGACCGATTTCAGTGAGAACCGCAGTACCGCACGGGAGAGTTGTCGAATGGCGACCATCGAATATCTCCGGACGGATCCCGACCTACCCCCGGTAGGCGTCGTGGACCGGACGCCCATGTCCTCGGCGAAGAAGGGCATCTTCCTCGCCATCGCCGTGATCGGCGCCATCGCCTGGGCAGTCCTCGCCTTCATGCGCGGGGAGAACGTCAACGCGGTGTGGATCGTGGTCGCCGCCATCTGTACCTATGTGCTCGCGTACCAGTTCTACGCCCGGCTCATCGAGTACAAGATCACCAAGCCGCGCGATGACGTCGCCACTCCGGCCGAGGCCATGGAGAACGGCAAGGACTACATGCCGATGGACCGCCGGGTCCTGTTCGGCCACCACTTCGCGGCCATCGCGGGCGCGGGCCCGCTGGTCGGCCCGGTGCTGGCCGCACAGATGGGCTATCTGCCCGGCACCATCTGGATCGTCGTCGGCGTGGTGCTGGCCGGAGCCGTGCAGGACTACCTGGTGCTGTGGGCCTCGGTGAAGCGCCGCGGCCGCTCGCTCGGCCAGATGGCACGCGACGAACTCGGCGTGGTCGGCGGCGTCGCGGCCATCATCGCGGTGCTGGTGATCATGATGATCCTGCTCGCGGTGCTCGGCATCGTCGTGGTGAACGCCCTTGCGGCGACCCCGAATCCGAAGACCGGCGTGCTCGAGGGCGGCAGCCCGTGGGGTGTCTTCTCCATCTCGATGACCATCCCGATCGCCCTGTTCATGGGCCTGTACCTGCGCTTCGTCCGGCCGGGCAAGATCGGCGAGATCTCGCTGTTCGGCTTCGTGTTGCTGCTGGCGGCGATTCTGCTCGGCAACCCGGTGTCCCAATCCGGCTGGGGCCGTGACCTGTTCACGCTGTCCGGCACCACCATCGCCTGGATGCTGATCATCTACGGTTTCATTGCCTCGGTACTGCCGGTGTGGCTGCTGCTCGCTCCGCGCGACTACCTGTCGACCTTCATGAAGATCGGCACCATCGGCCTGCTGGCCGTGGGCGTGCTGGTCACCATGCCGGTGCTGAAGGCCCCGGCCGTTTCGCAGTTCGCCTCCAACAGCAACGGCCCGTCCTTCCCGGGCAGCCTGTTCCCGTTCCTGTTCATCACCATCGCGTGTGGCGCGCTGTCGGGATTCCACTCGCTGGTCTCCTCGGGCACCACACCCAAGCTGCTGGAGAAGCAGTCGCAGGCGCGCATGATCGGCTACGGCGGCATGCTCATGGAGTCGTTCGTCGCGGTCATGGCCATCATCGCGGCCTCGATCCTGGACCAGCACCTGTACTTCGCCATCAACACCGGCGGCCTGACTTCCGCGCAGGCCGCGGCCGACAGCGTGAACAAGCTCGGGCTGAGCGGCGACCCGGCGACCGCGGACTACCTGAACCGCATGGCGCAGGACGTCGGCGAGTCGAAGATCTACTCCCGCACCGGTGGCGCGCCCACCCTCGCGATCGGCATGACCGAGGTGATGCACAAGTTCATCGGCGGTACCGCGCTCAAGGCGTTCTGGTACCACTTCGCGATCATGTTCGAGGCGCTGTTCATCCTCACCACCATCGACGCGGGCACCCGTGTCGCGCGGTTCATGCTGTCGGATTCGCTCGGCAACCTGGGCGGCGCGGCCAAGAAGTTCCGTGACCCGTCGTGGTGGCCGGGCGTGTTCGTCTGCTCGGGCCTCGTGGTGGCGGCGTGGGGATCGGTGCTGCTGATGGGCGTCACCGATCCGAAGGGCGGCATCTACACCCTGTATCCGCTGTTCGGCATCTCCAACCAGTTGCTGGCAGCCATCGCGCTGACGGTCGTGCTGGTCATCGTGGTGAAGAAGGGCCTGGTGAAATGGGCTTGGATTCCGGCGATTCCGCTGGTCTGGGACCTGATCGTCACCATGACGGCCTCCTTCCAGAAGATCTTCTCCGGCGATCCGAACATCGGCTACTGGACGCAGCACACCGCCGCCGTCGACAAGCGCAGCGCCTTCCACGCCGCTCGGGACGCCTTCATCTCCACCCAGGACAAGGCCAAACTCCCCAAGGGTGTCGCCGATCTCGGCGCGCTGGACAAACAGCTGAGCGATCTGGACAAGATCGTTCGCAACACCTTCATCCAGGGCACGCTGTCCATCATCTTCGCGGTGCTGGTGCTGATCGTGGCCGCGGTCGGCGTGTGGGCGTGCGCTCGCGCGCTGCGTGCCGGGGGCGCCGCGACCAGTGAGAGCCCGGAGGAGCCGTCGAAGATCTTCGGCCCCAGCGGGTTCATCGCCACCAAGGCTGAGAAGGAAGTGCAGCAGGAATGGAACGCTCTCGTCGCCGAGGGCAAGGTCCGAGCGCCCGGCGCGGCGATCCACTGACGCCGCGATGAGTACCCCCGACGCCCCGTCGACCGCAGGCCCCCTGCGGTCGGCGGGGCTCGCCCTGTCGCGGGCCCTGAAAGCCATTGCCTGGTGGTTCAACTCGATCCTCGGCGGCAACGACTACCAGCGCTACGTCCAGCATCGGCGGCTACAGCACCCGGGCTGCGAGATCCCGTCCGAACGCGACTATTGGCGTGACCGCCACGACGCGGCCGCCAAGAATCCCGGCAACCGCTGCTGCTGATCCGACCGGCGAAATCCTCTGACCAGGCCCGGGACCTACTGGCGGATTTCCGCCGACGGTGATGGCCGATTCCCGCTAGCGGGGCGCGGCCGGGGCTGACAAGGTGGAATCCGTGAGTGCGAACGAATTGGATTTCGAGCGTTGCTACCGCGCCGTGGCGACCCGGGATGCTCGGTTCGACGGGCATTTCGTGACCGCGGTGCGCACCACCGGAATTTATTGCCGCCCTTCCTGTCCGGCCATCACCCCGAAACGAACCAACGTCACCTTCCTGCCCACCGCCGCCGCGGCACAGCAGAGCGGGTTCCGCGCCTGCCGCCGCTGCCTGCCCGACGCCGCACCCGGGTCACCGCTGTGGAACACCCGCGCCGACCTGGCCTCGCGGGCCATGCGGCTGATCGGCGACGGCGTCATCGAGCGCGGCGGCGTGCCCGCGCTGGCCGGGGCGCTGGGCTACTCGCAGCGGCAGCTGACCCGGGTGCTCACCAGCGAACTCGGCGCGGGCCCACTGGCATTGGCGCGAGCGCACCGCGCGCACACCGCCCGGCTGCTCATCCAGACCACCCGGCTGTCCATGTCGGACATCGCCTTCGCGGCCGGATTCGCCAGCATCCGGCAGTTCAACGACACGGTGCGCGAGGTGTTCGCGGTCAGCCCGACCACGCTGCGCGAGGAATCCCGCCGCCGCAACGGCGACACCGTGCCCGCCGGGAACGGTCTGCTCACGCTGCGCCTGCCCTACCGTGAACCGCTCGACAAGACCTGGCTGGAGTGGTTCCTGTCCGCGCACGCCGTCCCGGGGCTGGAACTGTGGGAGAACGGGACCTACACGCGCAGCCTGCGAACCCCGCACGGCCACACCACCGTTCGGCTGTCCGTGCAGCCCGGTCATGTGCGCGCCTCGCTGGCGCTGCAGGACATGCGTGATCTCGCGCCCACGGTCGCGCGCATCCGGCACTTCCTCGACCTCGACGCCGATCCGATCGGCATCGACGAGGCGCTCGCCGCGGGCATGGCGGGTAGTCCACCGCGGCAAGGCATTCCGGCGACGGTCCTGCCCGGCGGCATCCGGGTGCCGGGCTGCGTGGACGGGCCGGAGTTGTTGCTGCGCACCATGATCGGGCAGCAGATTTCCGTCGCCGCCGCCAATACCCACACCGCGCGCCTGGTCCAGGGCCTGGGCGAGGCCATCGACGGGCCGATCCCGCACCTGTTCCCCACCGCGGAGGCCATCGCCGAGCGCGGGTCCGAGGTGCTGACCGGGCCGGGACGGCGGGTGGACGCCGTCGTCGGCGCGGCCAAGGCGCTGGCCACCGGCGATCTGGTGCTGCACTCCGGCCGCACCGCCGGCGACCTGCGCCGCGACCTGCTGGCCCTGGACGGCGTCGGCCCCTGGACCGCCGACTATGTCACCATGCGCCTGCTCGCCGACCCCGACGTGCTGCTGCATTCCGACCTGATCGTGCGCCGCGGCGCGGGGCTGCTGGGCGTGGATCTCACCGACACCGCACGCTTCGCGCCCTGGCGCTCCTACCTCACCATGCACCTGTGGAAGTACGCGCTCTCCCACCCGGCCGAGCCGCGCACCGCCACGCCATCCACACCGACCCGGAGGACACCGCAGTGAACACCGGAAAATCCGCCACCACAGCCGATTTCGCGACCACCGAGACACCCGCCGGACCGTTCACCGCCCTGGTGGACGGCGACGGCGCGGTACTGGCCTCCGGCTGGATCGCCGACCCCGAGGCGTTGCGCGCGCTCATCCACCCCAGCATCCGGCCCGCCACGCTGCGCGAACGCGACTCGCTGGGCGTGGTCTCGCGGGCGATCACCGCGTATCACGAGGGCGATCTGGCCGTCATCGACGCCATCACCGTCCGGCAGGTCTCGGGCCCGTTCCTCACCCACGCCTGGGAGATCCTGCGCAAGGTCCCGGCTGGAAACCCGATCACCTACACCGAATTCGCGGTCGTCTCCGGCCGCCCCGCGGCCACCCGCGCCGCCGCCAACGCCTGTGCCCGCAATGCGGCCGCCCTGTTCGTCCCCTGCCATCGAGTCCTGCGCACCGACGGCACCCTCGGCGGCTTCCGCTACGGCCTGCCGATCAAACGCTGGCTGCTCGACCACGAGACCGCCTGAGCGGCCCGCACGCCACCGCCCGAGCCGCGAGTACTCCCCCGCCGCGACGGCGACCGCCCGGGCCCGTCGGTCCCCGGGCGTAGGCTCGCACCCATGTGCCGCAACATCCACACCCTGCACAACTTCGAGCCGCCGGCCACCCCGGACGAGGTGCACGCGGCCGCCCTGCAATACGTCCGCAAGATCAGCGGAACCACCAAACCCTCCCAGGCCAACCAGGCCGCCTTCGACCTCGCCGTCGAAGAGATCACCGCCGCCACCACCCGCCTCCTGGATGGCCTGACCACCACCGCCCCGCCGAAAGACCGCGAGGTCGAAGCCGCCAAGGCCAAGGCCCGCGCCCAAATCCGCTTCACCCCGCGCTGACCCTCGTGCCCCGGCGAAAATCGCATGTGGAGTACACCATCCAGCTAGCGCAGGAGCACGCCGAACTACTGGAGGGCCTCGGCGAGCTCTTCCACGCCACCCCGGAACGGATGATCGAAGCCTGGACCATCCAGCAGATCCAAGCCGCCGACGCGAGCCTGCGCGCCGATCCCGACCGGCCTGCGGATCAGGGCGGATAACTCAGCCCTTCACTCGGGCCCGCCGCTGAGGTACGCCGCCACGACCGTGAGCACGAACACGGCGCCCGTTCCGAGAACCAGGATTCCGGCAGCCGTACAGAGCTTCGTCAATGCGATCACGGCCCGCCGCTGCTCCACCGTCTGCCCCGGGCGAGGCTCGACGAGCATCGGCCGCAGCATCACGACCAGGGCCAGCAACGCGAAGCCCAGCGGCACGGGCACGAACGCCGCCAACGAGTTCGTGGCCCAGCCCGCGAAGAAGCCCGCGGTCACACCGAGCAACCCGAGCAGCGTGAGCATGTCTCGAACGAGCTTCCCCCCGGAATCGTGCATGACCCGAAGTCTATGCGCCGATCGAGGTTTCGAGGCGGGAGCCGGTGCGGCCGCGGATGACGTGGAGGCGGCTGGGGATGCGTTGGCGCATTTCGTCGACGTGGCTGACCACGCCGACTACGCGGCCGCCGCAGCGGAGTTCGTCGAGGACGCCCATGACGGCGTCGAGGGTGTCGGCGTCCAGGCTGCCGAAGCCCTCGTCGATGAACAGGGTGTCCATGACCAGGCCGCCGGATTCGGCCGACACCACATCGGCCAGGCCCAGCGCCAAAGCCAGTGAGGCCATGAAGGTTTCGCCGCCGGAGAGGGTCTTGGCGGGGCGGATCGCACCGGTGTAGTCGTCACGGATGTCCAGACCCAGGCCACCACGGCGGCCGCGCGGGCCCGCTACGTCGGTGTGGACGAATTCGTAACGGCCACCGGACATTCGGCGCAGGCGCACCGAACCCGCCAGCGCCACCTCTTCCAGGCGGGCGGCCAGCACGTAGGACCGCAGCGACATGCGGCGGTTGTTCTCCCCGCGCCCGGCGACCACCTCGGCCAGGCGGGCGAGTTCCTCATGGGCGCGCTGCAGCGGCGCCACACGGTCGACGGCCGCGCGCAGCTGGGTGCACAAAGCCTCGAGATCGTTCGCCCGCCGGTCGGCTTCGGCGTGCGCGGCGACGGCCCGGTTCAGCGCCGACTCCGCCTGTGCCACTGTCTCTTCCAGCGCCCGCAGGTCGCCGGGCTCGGCCTCGCCGACCGCCCGGATATCCGGCTCGGCCAGCACCGCCTCGGCGTGGGCGCGCGCCCGATCGGCGGCCACCAATTCCTCTTCGATCGCCGACTGCTGCGCGGAGGTGCGCGACGCCGCGTCGACAGCGCGGGCGTATTCGCCGAGCACGGCGTAATCCGGCCCGGACTCCCCCATCACCGGCGGCGCGGAATCCACCAGACCCGCTTCGTACGAAAGCTTTTCAACCCGCACGGCCGCCGCCGCGACCTGCTCGCGGGCGGTGACGACCTCGACCCGGGC
>NZ_JBSGBY010000023.1:0-30291 GCF_053601505.1 Nocardia sp. NPDC004722 | reverse complement strand
CGGCCGGTTCTGGGGTGGGCGGTGGGTTCGCGGTGGTGTGCACATAAAACTCCCCCGGTGGGCGACCGATCCGGATCGGTCGCCCACGGGGGCATTGGTGGAGCTCCCGCGCGCCGCACGGCGTTGGGCGGCTGGGCACGGCGTTGGGCCTGCGGGTGATCAGGCGGTGAGTTCAGCGCGGTTGGTCGTTGGGCGGCCGCTGGCGCGGGCGGTGAGGGTGATCAGGCGGGCACGATGGGCAAGCAGCGGTTCGCGGGCTCGGGTGATCAGGGCTTCTATCGCTGAGATCTCGGCGGACGCCCCGCACATCTGCTTGCCGCGGGTGAACCACATCCACAGGTGTCGCCGGTAGGAATCCTCGACGACTTGCCGCGCGCTGGACCACACCGTGACCGGGAGCCCCAACGTGTAGACCTCGGCGAGCTCGTGCGCGAGTCGCGGCGGGCTGATGTGGAACTCCGCGAGCTTGGGACCGAGATTGCGGGCCAGCGCGAACACGGCCTGTGGGCTGGGCCGCTCGCCCCGCTCGCACGCGATAACGCGAATCAGAGCCGCGATGACCGCGCTGAGGTGGTCTTCGAAGTCGGCGGTGAGCACCAGAGACAGCACCTCGGCGGCGTGGTCGCGGTCCAAGGTGAGCAGGGCGGCGACAAGGTTGCGTTCCGGGTGCATCGCCCGTTCGCTGCGGCGGTCGGCGGCGGCCTCGATCTCGGTCACCACCTCTGCAACCTCGGCGCGGGTGCCGGATCCGCCAGAGCGGCCGGGGCGGCCGCGCGGTTCGGGGGTGGAGGGGCTGCGCGGCATGACGGGTGCCTCCTTCGCGGTTCGGAACTGGGACAGCTGGGGCGGGCCTGGGGTCACTGCGGCGCGGCGGCCGTGGTGGGGTCGTCTTCGCCGTCGGCGGCTTCGGCGAGCAAGACGGCGCGGTCGACCTGCAACGTTGCGATCCGGGCGGCGCTGGCTTCGCGCTCCCGTTCGATGTCGGCGGCCACCTTCGCGGCGGCGGCGCGCGCGGCGCTGCGGCGGTTGCGGTCGGCAACCACGATCGCGGCCTGGTGTATCTGCTCGAGGTCGGGGCGCGCGAGGTACTGCCCCAGGATCGCGCGCAGTACCGCGATGAACCGCTCGGTGGTGCGTGGCGGGCACGGGTCGGTGTGGGTGTCGCTGATCGGTCGTCGCGCGTTGGCCTCCCACCGGCCCAACTGGGCGACCGTGCCGACGTGGATACGGCTCGAGCTGCCCACAATGGCAATGCCGTTGACCTGCGGCGGGTTCGGTCGCTCGAACCACCTGCGTTCGCGGCGGCCGTCGTCCTCGCCATAGGCGACGCGCAGGCGGCAGATTGGCTCGGTGGCGGTGGCCTCGGCAATCCACACGGTGACGGTGCCGCTCAACCGTTTACCGGTGATCGTGTAGTAGCTGCGCGCGGTCTCGAGGTCGGTGTGTTCGGTGAGGTAGGCGGTCCCGAACTCGCCCAGATCGACGGCGGTTCCGGCGTATTCGCGCGGGGCGGGGTCGCGGACCGCGCGGGAGCGATCGGCGCTCATCGGTCCGAGCACCTGCGCCAACTGCTGGACCTGGTGCGCGGGCTCGACGGTGATCACGGCGCGGTCCTGGTCAACCTGGGGTGCGGTGGCGGTGGGGTCGGCGGTGACGGTGAACCCGTAGCGGGCGGCCTCGCCGCACAGCGTTTCCCACAACACTGCGGCGGGGTCGGCGACCGGTTCGACGGTGGCGGGCTCGCCGTCGAAATCTTCGATACCGGCGGTCTGGCTGATGTCCCACACCTTGCGCATCCGGAAGCGGGTGCGGCCCTCGCCCTCCTCGGCGGTCTCGCCACCTTCGACGATTTCGAGCAGGACCGGCCCGGCCGCGTCCTGCCCGTCGGTGTCGGCGTCGGCTTCGCGGCCCTTGGGTGCGGAGATCTTCAACGCGGGCTGTGCGGGATAGCGGCCACGGGCACGCCACCCGGTAGCGGTGTCGATATCGGTCACGGTGAATCCGCGCTGTTCGGCCTGGCGCAGGATCAGGGCCTGATTGCGCAGGCTGTAGCGCAGAAACCGCCCGCACGGGATCCGTACGGCGGTCGCGATCATCGCGGCGACTGCGGCGGGGTCGCTCAGCTGGGCGTCTACGTGGTCGGCGGTGGCTTTCTCCTCCGCGCGCCACTCGGCGATCTGTTCGGGGGTGTAGCGGCTGCGGGATTTCTTGCGCATGACAGTGACTCCTTCACTCGATCGGGGTGTACGTTTCTTACGCAAATTCGGTGGCGAGCTCCGCCCCCGAATGCGGCGGTGACCTGCTGGCGGTGTTCGCGGGCGTGGCGGGCGGCTTCGGCGTCTCTACGGGGTGCGGTCGGGGGTGGGGAGGGTGACGACGACGGCGGTCGCGTTGTCGGCGCGGGTTCCGGCGGCGGCCACCGCGGCGCGGGTCAACCAGTGGGCGGCCTGCTGACTGGTCGGGGCGACGGTGAGAATGCGGCGGATCGTCTTCTGCGACAGGGCTTCGTGTACGCCGTCGGTGCACAGCAGCACCCGCCGCGCGCGCAGCAGGTTCGGCCATGAGGGCCAATCGTTTTCCTCGGGCTGGCCCTCGGGGCGCGCGAGGGAGCGCGTCAGCTCGAACGGGCGGCCGAAGGCGGCGAGATTGTGATCGCGCGTCAACTGCACCAGCCGGGTATTGCCCAGCAGGACATAGGCGCGGCTGTCGCCGATCCATCCCACGTGCACCTCGGCGTCGGGGGTGACGGTCGCGACCACGAGAGTCGTGCTCGGGCGCGGTACCTGGTATTCGCCGGTGTAGTCCTCGAACGCCCTGCGCTGCGCGGGGTTGGCGTGGCGGCCGCACAACGGGACGGCGGCGCGGGTGAGCCGGATCAGCTGGGCCGGGGCGGTGCGGTAGTCGACGGTCGCGGCGAGCGTGCACGCCGCATGCGCGGCGGCGTCGGCGATCAGGGCCGATCCCGCGATGGATCCGACACCATCGGCGGCGGCGACCACGACGTAGCCGGGGTCGGCCTCGAGGTAGCGGGCGTGCGCGGTGGCGTCCTCGTTGTGGGCACGTCCACCGATCAGGGATGCGGCGGCGACGTCGATCTCGCGCAGGTGGTAGGCGGTGGTGGCACGATCGGGGGCGGTGCTGGTCATCTGAGGGCCTCGCTTTCAGGGTGGATTCGGTTGTGGCAGTGGGTGAACCGGGGCTGGCTAGCCGTGGGTGGCGTCGAACCATTCGGCGTACTGCTCGCGGTCGCGGCGTTCGATCCCCGCGACGCTCGAGCCTTCGAACTCGGCGTAATGGCTGGCGCACAACAGATCCGGGTCCGGATCCTCGGGGCCGTTATCGGTGCACCACGGGCACGAACGGGGCATGTCGGGGCCTTCCTGGAGGCGACCCACCCCACCCAGAATGTGTACAAACCTTACGCATTCTGGGTGGGGGGCCGCTGCGGTGAGGTGAGAGGGTCAGCTTCCGAGTGCGCGGCGGCCGCCGATGCCGGTCTGTCCGAGATCCACGCGGCGCGCGGCGGCGGCTCCCAAGCTGACGGCGTCGGCGGAATGGGTGGCGCGGCTGCGGGCCGTGCGCAGCTTGCCGCGCAGTTCGGCGCGCACGGTCGCTTCGGCGCGCTGCTTGTCGTCGACGAGAACCAGTGCGGTACCGGGCTCGCTATCCTCGGCGGCGGTGGTCTCGGCGGCGGTCAGCCGCGTACCGATGCCCGCGTAGAACCCGAGCATCCATGACGCACGAACTTTGCGGGTGGCGGCCGGGGTTCCGCCGTAGCTGGACACCCAGTGCGCTCCGGCGAGCATCTGCGGCATGAGGGTGGCGAACAGGACCTTAACGCGTGTGAGGTGCCCTGCGACCCCGTACAGCCGCACATGCGGTTCACCGCCGGGGCGGTGCTTGATCGGAACACAGTGCAACGCGTGGGCCAGCACGCCCAGCAGGGCTGCCTGCTGGGTCCGGTACTGACCGACCAGCCGGAATTCGGCGGTTTCGATCGGGGCCGGTCCCTGTGCTGTCTGCTGGCGGGCCTGGGCCTCGTCGATACCGTATTTCGCGATCAACCCGAACGCCTTCGCGTTCAATGCGTCGGCTTCGGGGGTGCCTGCGACGCTTTCGGCCTTTGCCAGCAACTTGCGTACCTTGTCGAGAATGTTGTGCGAGGGCGTACCGGTCGGCTCGGTCATCGGGAGATCCTTTCTCGAAAACGATTGGCGGAAACGGTGATTGAAGGGGCGGCTATTCGGGGTTGTTCGCCGCGGTGGCCTTGGTGTCGCGCTCGGCGTTCAATGCCTCGGCGATCGGGGCGATCGCGCCGCGCACGCGCAGTCCGGCGCGTTCGCCGAAGCTGTGCACCCAGATCGGTTCGCCCTTCGGGCCGATCGCCGAATCCATGCCCCACTGCGGGGCCTCGCCTTCAAGCTGCGACACCATCAGCGTGTGTCCGCTGCCCAGCGTGACCTCGGCGCAGTAGCCCTGGCGGCGGGTGCCGAAGTGGTCGGGCTCGTCGCGGTAGTGCATGTTCTTGATCTCGAACGTGAGGGTTTCGTTCTCGTGGTTGATCACGTGCGGCTGTTCGGACATCGGGGGTTCGCCTTTCACTCGGTCGGGGTGGTGGGGGACGGCTCGGCGGGCAGGATGCGCACGGACTCGACTGCGTCACAGCGCAATCCGAGATAGGCGCGGACGGTGTGCACGCTCGCCGCCGGGGACTCGGCAGTGAGATGGTCCTGCACGGCGCGGCTGAACAAACCCAGCTCGGCGACAACGACGGCGCGGAAACCGTCTCCGGTGGCGGTGATCTCGATCTGTGTGTGGCGCTCGGCGGCGTTCATCGGCGGGCCTTGCTCGCCAGTGCGGCGCGGGTGGCTTCGATCAACTGCGCGGCCTGCTCGTCGCTGATCCGCACCCAGGTCCGCGCTCCGCTGCTGTCGTAGGTGACCAGGATCAGCAATGCGTCGGTGGCGGTGTCGCGGGCCAACGTGACGGCGTCGCCGTCGGGCTCGGCGAGCCGCAGCAGGGGGACGGCTTCGATGCCGTCGAGATGCAACAGGGTCTCCGCCGGGGGGCGGGGCTGGTGGTCGTTCACACGTTGTCCTTTCCAGGGGGTGTCGTCGTGGCCGTGGTCGGTCGCGGCGGTTGTACGGTGCTGGTGTGCAATCGGTCCCCGTTCATGAGCTGCGCGCGCAGTGGTCGCGGTTCGTCGACGGCGCGGACTTCGACGGCGACGTGTTCGGCGTGATGCGCCACGGGGCCATTGAGGCGGTGTTGCTGCCGGTGACGTTGTGGCACACAGGATGTCGGCGGGTGTTCGTCGGTGAGGACATGCGGCAGACGCTGACCGTGGGTGAGGCTCGCCGACAGGTGCGGGAACTGCGCGAGGGCGCAGCGGCGGGCCTGCACACCGTGCTTGTGCGCTACGGCCGCGAGGTCGCGGTGATGGCCCCGTATTCCTGGGCGGTGTCGGCGGCGCTGGTGCCACCGCCGACACTGACCGGCTGATCACCCGGGGAGTTGCTGCCAATCGGTGCCGAGTAGGTCGGCGGCAAGTTCGCGGCCGGTCTGTGTGAGCCGGGCCAACTTCGCGGCGGGCATCCCGAACACCAATCCGGTTTCCAGCAACCGGGCCATGGTGTGGTCGGGGTCGGCTTTCAGTGCGACGTCGACGGCGTAGCGGGCCACCGCGAGATCGTCGCGGGCGTAGGCGAAAAAGCACAGCAGGGCGGCGGCTTCGGCGCGGTCGGGGGCGGGAAGAGACCGGGTCAACCGCGCCCACATCTTTTCGGCGGCGGCGGCGTGGCTACCGCCGGTGAGTCCGAACATCACATCTCGCACGACCTTGTCCCGCAGCGCTACCGCGATATCGGCGACGGCGCGCGCACTGGGCGGGTTGTCGGCTGCGGCGGACACGATGTGCCCCAGCACGGTTCGCAGCGATTCACGGCTGTCGCTGTTGGGGTCGTCGCGGCGCAGCGCGGCGGCCAGGCGCTGAGCGGCGGCGGTGACGGCGTCGGGTAGGGCGGCGGCGACTTCCGCGCGGTAGTTCGCGCCGAATGCGGGGATCGGGCCGGTGAGCTCGGGCCACGAGTGGGGCGTGGCGGCGGGCAGGCGCTCGGGTTCGGGTGAGCCGGTGGGTGTAGCCATAACAGGGGCCTTTCTGGCTAGGCTGGATGTTGACCAACGGCTGCGGCCCCGGGCAGGTGAGGACTGTCCGGGGCCGGGCTGTTGGCGTACAGGGGGTTGTTCAGGCGGCGGTGAATCGGTCGAGTTGTTCGCCGGTGATGGCCTCGACCAGGGCGGACACGATGATCTCGGCGGCGGGCGGGGTGACGGCATTGCCGTACTGGCGCACGCGTTCTCGCTTGTTGCCCATGACGATGTACTCGCTGCCGAACGCCATGGCCGCGCCGATCTCGTGCGGCTCGAGCATGCGGAAACGCACGTCGTCGATATCGAGGGCGGCCATTGTCGCGGGATCGACCAGCGCGAACCGGTCCCGCGTCGATACCGTCGCAACCGGCTGGCTGACCGGGCGGGCGGTGCCGTTGCCGTAGTAGGGCATCAGCAGGGCTTCGCGGGCGCGGCCGCTGAGCCCTCCGGGCGGGGTGACGACACCGTGATGGTTGCCGCTGGCGGTGACCGTCGCGAGCGCGTCGGTCACCGGCCGGGCGTCCGAGGATCCGCCCCGCAGTTCGGTGATGAACGGCACGAACGCCAAACCGGTTTCCGCACGGGTGGTTTGGGTTCGCAGCGGCCAACTGGCCGGGGCGGCCTCCTTGCCTTCGCGACCCTCCATCGGCACCACCAACGCGTGATTACTGCCATCGGCAACGATCGTGGCGAGCGGCTCGCGCAGGCTGCGCGTACGGGCACGGTCCGACCGCAGCAATGCCAGGAACGGTTCCGGGACCGCCAACGCGTCGTTCTCGCGGGTGGTGCGGGCCGACAACGGGACGCTGACCGGGGTCGCGGCGTCGCGCCACGTGCCCCCGGCGGGGACCATGAGCGGGACCGCATAGCGCTGCAGACCGGCACGGATCCGCGCCATGGTCTTCTCAGCGAGCGGCCGCTCCCGGTCTCCGATGCGCTGGCCGGGCAAGCTCCAATCAATCACCGTCGCGGCCGGGTGCGCGGGCGGCTCCAGGATCGAATTGCGGCACTGCACGCGCGGGCACCGGTAGAGATATTGCTGCCGGTAGCGGCCCATCTCCGCGCCCTCGGTCTTGAACACCTGCATTGCCTGCACCCACTGTTCGCAGGTGGGACAGAACGCCAAGGGCCGCAACCATTTCGACCAATCCGGGGTCCGGCCCAACTTCTCATCCCAATAGGCGACGTACAGCCGGTCGCGGCTCTGCGGGGCCACCGGGGTCCGCGACGGCTGGGCGTGCATGCTGTTCAACGCGATCACCCGGGTGCGATAGCCGAGCTTGTGAATCTCGCCGATCCAGCGTTTCCACTGATCCCATGCCCGGACCTCGACGACGTTCTCCACGACTCCCGCGCGCACGCGGCCGCCCCGCTCGGCGACGCCACGCAGATACAGCGGCACTTCCTCCATGAGGGCGCGGCTGCGGTCGGCTTCCTCGTCACGCGGGGTGTCGAACAGATCGCCCTGCATGGTGGCGTCGTAGTCGCGTTTCTTACCCCGCGCCGAACTCCACTGCGGGCATTCCGGCGACGCCCAGAACAGATCCACGCCCGGCCACCGCTCCACCGGCGCGGTGCGGATGTCTCCGCAGTAGTGATCGGTCTCGGTGAAATTCGCGGCGTGGGATTCGATCGCGCGGTCCCAATGATTCGCCGCGCGGGTGACGGTCACACCGGGCACGGCGTGGGCTCCCTGCGAGGAACCTCCCGCCCCGCAAAACCAGTCCATCAGAGTAAGCATCAGAAATCGCCTCCTGATCGGGGGAAAAACGGCGGTGGCCCGGGCAGGTGAGGACTGTCCGGGCCACCAGGAAAGGGCTGAACACCAACCCGGTTTGGTACATTTCTTACGCAATTGGGGGATGGGTTGGCGAGGGTCGGGCTATTCGGTGCGGTCGTGCACCGGCAGCACGGCACCGATCGGGTATCCGAGAATCCGCTCGAGGGCCTTGTGGAAACGGCTGTCGGTGTCTCCGGCGTAGTTGCCTCCGTGCATGAACCACGGGGGCCGCTGGTCGGGGGCCGGGACGGGGCGCAGGAACGCGTACAGCTCGGGCGGGTAGGCATTCAGCGAGGAGAACCGGCGTTTGATCACGACCACGACCGGCGGGGCATCGGGGGTCGGGGCGGTGGCGCGCCACTCGGGCACCGGGTGGTCCTGCTCGGCCTGGGTCTCGTCCACGATGCCGATCACGGTCACCTTGTCGTGAGTGGCGGTGACTCCGCGCGTGGCGTTGTAGGGGCCGCGAAAGACGGTGAGCACCAGCCCGCGAACCTCGGGGGCGGGGGTCTCGGCCTGCGGGTCGGGGGTGGTGGTGTTGCGCTGGTTCACAATCGGGTTCCCTTCTCGGCGATATCGAGCAACGGCAGGACGTCGCGGCGGTACGCGCTCAGGCACGGGTCGCACAGCTGCTCGGCGTTGCGGATCGGGCCGTAGTAGTCGCAGCCCTGGCAATGCTTGTGGTAGCGGTAGCGGCACCCGGACGGGATGCTGCCGTGCTCGTCCTCGTACGCGCCTCCGCTGAGGCAGTTGGGGCACTTGCACACCGGCAAGGCTTCGGGCGGGTCATCGGCGAACATTACGAACCCTTCCGGTCGAGCGGGTCGACGACGGCGGGGTGTTCGTCGGGATCAATGAACTCGTCGCACACCTCGCAATACGAATTCGAGTGCAGGCGAAAGCCTTCGCACTGCGGGCACAACGGATCACGCATGGGCGTTCTCCTCGGCGCTGGACGGATGGGGGAGGGGCTGGACCGGCGTTAGGTTCCTGCCGTGCCCGTTGTCGCGGGTCACGGCGTGACGGCCCCGGGTGTCAACCCTGGGCGTCTTCGCGCTGCTGGACATGTCCAGCCGAAACACGTTGCGGCTGCCCGCTTCCGCGCGGGACGCAAGCGGCGAAGATCGATATGTTCGCGCCGGTCTGCTGTGAAGTTCAAAAGGTCCATTCGGAATCGGAGACCCGGTCTGCGCTGCCTTCCGATCCAATACCTAAATCTTACGCGTATTGCGCGACTTACGCAGATGAATCGCTGATCTTCTCGGGTGTGTTTTCGCAGGTCCGGCAGAGTTTTCGGGCGTGAGAATGCGCGGGTTTTGGCTTGTGCTCTTGGCTTTTGTGGCCCTCTGGAGGCGCCTCCCCGGCGCAAACCCGGCTTGCCCCAGCCGTTTCGCTTGATGGACTTCTTGGCGGCCCGGGCATTGCGGCCCACCAGCACGTCCACGTAGAGGTAGCCGTCGAGGTGGCCGGTCTCATGCTGCAGCATGCGCGCGAAGAAGCCGCGGCCCTCGATGTCGACCGGCTCGCCCTTCTCATCGGTGCCGGTGACGCGGGCCCAGTCGGCGCGGCCGGTGGGGAACTGCTCGCCGGGCACCGACAGGCAGCCCTCTTCGTCATCGTCGGGATCCGGCATGGTTTCCGGGATCTCGGAGGTCTCCAGCACCGGATTCACCACGCAGCCGCGCCGGCGGACCATCTTGCCGCCGGGCACGTCATCGGGGCAGTCGTAGACGAAGATGCGCGGGGAGAGCTCGTCCTCGTCCTTCAGGATGACCTGATTGGCGGCCAGCCCCACGCCGTTGGCGGCGTCCATGGTCTCGTACATGTCCGCGATCAGCTCGGCCAGCTCTTCCGGGGACTGCGTGACCGGAGTGGTCGCGCGGTGCAGAACCGGGTCGCCGACAATGCGAATCGGGAGAATAGCCATGGCGATCAGCCTACTGGGCTGCCTTTATGCCGGAGATCGACCCCCGGGACATGCGGTCGCGAGTGTCAACACGCCGAGGCTCGAGTCGCAGAACACGCCGAGTGGTACGCATCGGGAAGTCTGTGCCGCGTGGTTGAATGATCGCTGACGCACAAGCACCATATTCGTCTGGTGACCACTCGGCGAGGGAGCACTATGGACAGCGCAGCGGCACGAGACGTCTCCGCAAGCGAGGACGGAATCACTGCGGCTGGCCCCGAGGGCGTCTCCGACGAGGATGGCGCGCACGGTCTTTCCCGCCGCGAACTCGACATCCTCGATTTCGAACGCAAGTGGTGGAAGTACGCCGGGGCCAAGGAAGAGGCCATCCGCGAGCTCTTCGACCTCTCGGCCACCCGCTACTACCAGGTCCTCAACACCGTCGTCGACAAGCCCGAGGCGCTGGCCGCGGACCCCATGCTGGTCAAGCGCCTGCGCCGGCTGCGGGCCAGCCGCCAGAAGACCAGGGCCGCACGTCGTCTCGGCTTCCAGGTGTGAGTGATCCCGCGCGTGTACCCCCGCACCCATTAGGCTCGACGCCGTGAGCAACCCGAATTCGCCGTCCGGCGGTCCGCCGCTGCGCGCCCTGGCGATGGTCCTGATCGCGCTGGCCATCGTGTTCGCGGGGATCGGCGCGATGTCGCTGTCGAGCTCGGACTCCTCCGACGCGAGTTCCACCACCAGCTCGCAGTCGAGCAGCGCCGCACCCAGCACCACTGCGGCACAGCAGAATTCGGCGCAGGCCACGACCACCGTGCCGGTCGTGCCGACCACCACCGCGCCCCCGGCGACGACCACCACCACGGTCGCGCCCACCACCACGGCGGCCGCGGGCGGCGTCGACAAGGCCCTGCCCGTACGGGTTTACAACAACGGCACCGTGGCCGGACTGGCCAAGAAGACCGGGGACCAGCTCTCCGCCGACGGTTTCAATGTCGCCGAGGTGGGCAACTACCCCAACGGTGTCATCCCGAAAACGACCGTGTACTACGGCAGTTCGCCCAAGGAGCAGGCATTGGCCCAGGCCATCGCCGCGGAACTGGGCTGCTCGGCCGAACCTCGATTCCCCGGAATCGCGGACTCGCCCGCGGGCGTCATCGTCATCGTCACGGGTAACTGAGTACAGGGCGACAGAACACCACGATGGCCCCTCCACGGGATGTGCGCGTGGCTCTGGCATCATCTTGTCCGGTACGAACTATGTCCACCCTGCTTTCCGATAAACTCGGACTCGTAAAGGAGTTCCCCGATGGCCTCGTCCTCGACTCGTCGCCCGTCTTGGTGGACTGTTGCTCCGGTGCTCGCGGTCGCCGCTCTCGGCCTCACCGCGTGCTCGAACAGCCAGGAATCGAGTGACGTCAAGGGGACGAACCCGGCGGTCTTCACCAGTTCGCCCGCACCCGCGGGCAGCACCGGCGGACTCGGCAATGCCGCCGAGCCCAAGGATTCGGTCTCGGCCACCCTCAAGGACTCCAACGGCCAGGCCGTCGGCACCGCCACCTTCACCAGTAAGGGCGGCCACCTCGAGGTCATCGTCTCGGCGCACGGTCTCAAGCAGGGCTTCCACGGCCTGCACATCCACACGTTCGGCAAGTGTGAGGCCAACTCCACCCCGCCCGCCGGCGGCGCGCCCGGCGACTTCCTCTCCGCCGGTGGCCATCTGCAGGTCGGTGACTCCGGCATGCACCCGTCCAGCGGCGACCTCACCTCGCTCGAGGTGCTCAAGGACGGCACCGCCACGCTGACCACCACCACCGATTCCGTCACGCTGGACGAGATCAAGGGCAAGGCCCTGATCATCCACGCGGGCGCCGACAACTTCGGCAACATTCCCACCCGGTACGCGCCCGCACCGGATGCGGACACCCTCGCGACCGGCGACGCGGGCGCTCGGGTCGCCTGCGGCGTCATCGCCTGAAACCTATTGAGGTGAGCCATGGCCGGGGCAGGCACTACGAAGGTCCCCTTCAACTCTTCGCCTCGGCCCACGCTCGGCGTGGAATGGGAGGTCGCGCTCGTCGACAAGCGCACGCGCGACCTGTCCAACACGGCCGCAGCGGTTTTCGAGGCCTGCGGTGATCTGCGCGGTTGGGACGGCACCCCGCAGATCACCAAGGAACTGCTGAAGAACACCGTCGAACTGGTGTCGAGCAAGCACGACACCGTCAGCGAGGTGGTCGACGAACTGCGCGCCACCCAGGACGTGGTCCGGCGCGAGGCCGACAAGATGGGCGTCGACCTGTTCTGCGCGGGCACCCATCCGTTCGCCCAGTGGTCGGCCCAACAGCTCACGCGCAGTGCGCATTACGACGAGCTCATCGAGCGCACCCAGTGGTGGGGCCGCCAGATGCTGATCTGGGGCGTGCACGTGCACGTCGGAATCTCGCACCCGGAGAAGGTCTTCCCGATCCTCAACGCGATGCTGCAGTCCTACCCGCACCTGCTGGCGCTGTCCGCCTCCTCGCCCATGTGGGCGGGCGTGGACACCGGCTACGCCAGCAACCGGGCGCTCATGTTCCAGCAGCTGCCCACCGCCGGACTGCCCTTCCAGTTCGAAAACTGGAGCCAGTTCGAGGGATTCGTGCACGACCAGATGAAAACCGGTGTGTTCGAACAGGTCGGCGGCATGCACTGGGACATCCGGCCCGCACCCAAGTGGGGCACCATCGAGGTCCGCATCTGCGACGGCACCCCGACCAAGTCCGAACTGGCCGCCATCGTGGCGCTGATCCACTGCCTCATCGTCGATCTGGATCGGCGAGTCGAATCCGGCGAGCCGCTGCCCGACATCCTGCCGCCCTGGCATGTGCAGGAAAACAAGTGGCGCGCAGCGCGATACGGGCTGGACGCCATCATCATCACCGACGCGGCCAGCAACGAGCGCCTCGTCACCGACGACCTGATGGACCTGCTCAACCGGCTGGAACCGACCGCCAAGAGCCTCGGCTGCGAGAACGAACTCGCACTGGTCGCCGACATCCCCAAGAAGGGCGCGTCCTATCAGCGCCAGCGGCGGGTGGCCGCCGCGGCGCAGGGCGATCTGGTCGCGGTCGTGGACTCACTGGTGCACGAACTCGAGCACTGATCCCGCCCTCGAGCCGACTTGCACGGTTGTGATTTCGGTTACGCCGAATTGCGGACGGTGTACGCGTGGCCAGCGACGATAAAGCGCTGACCGGGGGCTGTTCATCGAGTGCCGCAGCCCACGTTCAACTGGGCATGGGGGTGGCGTTCATGCGGCGTTTACTATGGCTGGATGTTGCTCGACGACCCGCGCTCCCGATCCGGCGGTGCCCCACGCCGCCAGGGAATGTGGATACCGTCGCCGCGCACTCGCCTGATCGTCGTGCTGGCCGCCGGTGCGCTGTTGCTCATCGCACTGCAGATCGTCGCCACCCGGCACCACTTCGTCGGACCCGTCGAGAGCATCTGGGACGACTTCGCGGGCAATGCCAAATCCTTCACCGTGCCCTGGGCCGGACTCGGGCTCGCCCTCATCGGGCTGCCCTGGCGGCGGCGCGGCATCGCGGTCGCGGCGGCGCTGGGCATCGACCTTGTCTACCAAGGGATCCGGTCGTTCAACGGCGGACCCCTCGCCATGGGCAACGGCCCGGTCCTGGTCCTGATCGCCATTCTGGTGCTGGCGCTGTGGAAATGGCAGGGCGCCGAGCGCGCCAACGCGCTGCACGCGGGCGCCCTCGGCATCCTGCTGGTGCTCTCCAGCAAGGTCGCCGACGTCTGGCTGGGCATCACCGTGCTGGCCGGGCCGCGCGTCCTCGACGAGCACATCGTGCTGGTCGACCACGCCCTCGGCGACCCGTCCTGGATGATGGGGCAGCTGCTGGCCTGGCTCAGCCCCGTCGCCTCGTCGGTGCTGCACTGGGTCTACATCGAACTGCCGCTCGGCGCGATGATCGTGACCATCTGGCAGCTGCGCAATGTGGTGAAGACCGGCGTCTGGCCCCGGCACTACCTGGTGCGCACCTTCCTGGTGCTCGGGCTGATCGGGCCCATCTTCTACGTCCTGTTCCCGGTGGTCGGGCCGATCTTCGCCTACGGCGCGGACGGGCACGCCTTCTCTCTCGGCCAGTTCTGGCCCAATGTCGTACCGCCGGTGGACCTCTCACCCGGGTCGATCGCCTTCGACCACTACACGCCGCGCAACTGCATGCCGTCGCTGCACACCGCGTGGGCGCTGTCGATCTTCATCCACTCTCGCCGCGACCCCATGACCGGCGCGCCCGCGCCGGCGTGGCTGCGCTGGGGCGGTGCGTTCTGGCTCCTGGCCACCCTGTCGGCCACCCTCGGGTTCGGATACCACTACGGCGCGGACCTGGTGGCCGGCGCGGTGCTGTGCCTGACCATCGAATCCGCGCTGCGCGCACCCGAACGCGGCTGGGACGCCGCGCGCATCCGCCTCGTCGGCGGCGGGGCCGCGCTCTTCGCCGGGCTGCTGCTGTCCTACCGGTACCTCTCGGCCGGGTTCGCCGAACATCCGGCCCCGGCGGGCGCTCTGGTGCTCGGCCTGCTCGCCGTCTTCGTGACGGCCTTCTACCGCACCTGGTTCGCGCACCCGGCGGACGCGGCCGTCCCGCTCGAAAACGCGATCCGCGCCTGAGTTTCCGCGCTCAGTCGACGCTCTCCGGTTCGGCGGTCGCCGGGGCGGGCGGCAGTGCGCGATTGCGGCGCAACAGCATCAGCCCGGCCAGGCAGCCCGCGGCCACCAGCATGGAGGTCCACGCCGGGGTCGAGGTACTCCCCGAGGAGACCGTGCACATCAGCGGGTGTTCCCGTGACTGCACCGCGTAGTCGCCGCGCGCCACATAGTCGCGCATGCCCAGCACCGCCGACGGCACGAAGATCACCGCGGTGCCCAGCACCCGGCTCGGCACATAGCGCGGCCGGGCCGAGGTGAGCCCGAAGCCGATGAGCCACGACACCGCCGCGGCGCCGCCCACGATCAGCACCGACCAATCGGTGTCCGCGGTCAACGCCGTCGACAGGCCTACCACGATCGACGCGGCCAGACACACCGTCAGGCTGGCATGCCTGCTGCCCGTCCACATCCCGAAGGCGGTCACAGCCACCAGCAAGGGGATCGACCAGGCGGGCAGTTGCGCCGCGATGGTCGCGCTGCCCACCGCGCTGAGTCCGACGGCCATCAGCACGATCTCGCCGTCGCGTCCCGGCAGCAGCATGGCCGCGATCAGCGCGGTGCCCACGGCGGTCACCACCGCCAGACCGACGCCCGCCAGACTGTCCCCGTGCCGGGCCAGCCATTCGGCGCTGGCCAGCGTCACCAGCACCAGCACCACGCCCGCCAGGATCGGGGCCAGCGGCAGCTCGATCGACAGTCGTTGCGCGACCGGGCGATTGCGATTGGCCAGGAAGCCGTAGGCGGTCAGGGCCAGCGCCAGCACGATCATCCAGATGGGCGGCATATCGGTGGCGTGCCAGTGCTCGGTGGGCGTCTCGTCGAGGCTGGCGCCCACCCGCGGCACCGGATTCACCGAACCCAGCAGCAGGCTGATGAGAATGCCCAGCGTCCACGCGAACGCGGGCAGCCGGTGATGCAGCACCGCCGCGCCCATCGCGCCCAGCACCAGCCCGCCGGCCAGGGAATCGATGAAATTCATGGTGGACAGCGAGGAGTGCGGGTCGGTGGCATGGCCGAGCAGGTGGTTGCACAGCAGCGCCAGCAGGCCGCCCAGGGTGGTGCCCCAGGCGACCTTGGGGCTGCCGAGGGTGGTGATGAGCACCGCGACGATCATGGCGACCAGGACGCCCGCCGCGATGGCGCGGGGCAGGCTGTAGGACAGCAGATCCAGCTGCAGCGCGGAAGTCTGTGCGGTCCAGCCGAAGTCGATGGGCAGGGCCAGGGCGAGCCCGGCAACCGTTGCGGCGACGAGTGCCGCGATCGTCTCGGCGGCGACCTGATACGACCTCACCTGGGCAAAGCTACCGGCGATAGGCGGACCGGTTGGTTCGACTCGCCTACTTTGCGAATATTCCGCGATCTTCGAGCAATCGCGGCTGAATCAGACTTATCGGTCTTGTTTTGTGTCGGCGGGTCACACGTATCCGGACGGATCGCCCGCCTGCCCGGCCGACTCCCGCGACTCCGCATACCGCCGCAGCGACTCCACCTGGATCGGATCCAGCGACGGCCGCACCACCCTCCGCGCGGCCGCGATGTCCTCCGCCCGCACCTCCCCGGCCTCGATATCGCGGCGCATGGCGGCCAGCGCCGCCTCCCGCAGCAGGGCCGTGCAGTCCGCCGACGAATAGCCTTCGAGCTCCTCGGCCAGCCGCATCAGCTTGGCGTCCGTGGTCAGGGAGGTGAACTTCGCCGTGGTCCGCCGCACCAGATTGCGCAGAATGTCGGCGCGCGCCTTGGCATCCGGCGGCGGCACGAACACCAGCCGCTCGAGCCGTCCGGGCCGCAGCACCGCCGGATCGATCAACTCGGGCCGGTTCGTCGCGCCGACCACCACCACATCGCGCAGCGGCTCCGCGCCGTCGAGCTCGGTCAGCAATGCCGCCACCACCCGGTCGGTCACCCCGGCGTCGCTGGCCTGACCGCGTCGCGGCGCGAGCGCGTCCACCTCGTCCAGGAAGATCAGCGACGGCGCGGAATCCCGCGCCCGCTGGAACAATTCGCGCACCGCCCGCTCGGAGGAACCCACCCACTTGTCCAGCAGCTCCGCGCCCTTCACCGCGTGCACGCTCAACTGACCGGTCCCGGCCAGCGCCCGCACCAGGAAGGTCTTGCCGCAGCCCGGGGGCCCGTACAGCAGCACGCCGCGCGGCGGCTCGATCCCGAGGCGCGCGAACGAATCCGGATGCTGCAGCGGCCACAGCACCGCCTCGGTGAGGGCCTGCTTGGTCTCGCCCATGCCGCCCACATCGTCGAGACTCGTATTGCCGATGGTCCATTCCGCGGAGCCCGACCTCGATAAAGGGCGGATCACCTCCAGCGCCCCGGTCAGATCCTCCTGCAGCAGCATCGGGTCCACCTCGTGCCCGGCGGCCTCGTGCTCGCGGCTCGCGCGCGCCGCCGCCCGCAGCGCCGCCTCCCGCACCAGCGCGGACAGATCCGACACCACGAATCCCGGTGTCCGTGCGGCGATCTCGTCCAGCTTCAGACCGTCGGACGGGACATCACGCAGCAATCGCTCCAGCAGCGCGGTGCGCACCGCGCCGTTGGGCAGGGGCAGCGACACCTCGCGGTCGAAGAGCTCCGGTGCGCGCAGCCGGGCATCGATACCCACCGCGTTCGACGTGGTCGCCAGCACCGCGACCGCCGGACGCGCTATGGCGCAGCGCAATTGATCCAGGATCAGAGCGGCCACCGGATCCGGCGTATCGGGCAGCAGGGCGTCGATATCGGTGATCAGCAGGATTCCGCCCTGACCGGAACAGATCTCGGCCACCCGGTTGGAGACCTCGAGCAAGCGACTCCCGCTCTCGAGCGAACCGACCGCCGGACCGTCGATTTCCACCAGGCGCCGCCCACCGGGCTTCTTACCCGCCGACGCCACCGCCCGCGCCAACGTCGCCTTGCCGGCCCCCGCGGGGCCGGTGATCAGCGCCCCCAGATGCGGCGAGGCGCCAAGGGTTTTCAGCAGGTTCGGCTCATCGAGGGAGAGCTTGAGCCACTCCGTCAGCTTCGCCGCCTGCGTCTGTACCCCGGCGAGATCCGCCACCGTGAGTGTGCGATCGGCGGGCCGGGACGTCGCCGGATCGGGGCTACCCGCGGTGGACGTGCCCGTACTAGACGCGGCCGAGCCCGGACGTTCCGCCATCAGGCTCGGCGAGATCAGGGGCGCGTCGTCCAGCAGCCCGTGCGGAGTGTCGGTGACGCCCCCGGGCAGGCCCAGGGTCACCGAGGTACTGGGCCGGATCGTCACGGGCCCGGGATGCGGATCGGTGGCGGTCACCCGCAGCACCTCCGAGGTCCACGCGATTCGCAAGCCGGCCAGCGCCTTTCGCGCGGCCGCCGGGTTGTCGCCCGGCAGCAGATCGCGTGGCAACAGGGTCACGCTGTCGCCGACGGTCACCACCTTGCCCAGCAAGGCTTGGCGCAGCGTCGCGGCGGGAATGGTGCCCGCCAGCGCCGAGCCGGAGACGGTGACCTGCCGGGCATCGGACTCGAACGCCGGGAGGATGGTCACCGGCTCGTCCTCGCGCACCTTCGCGTTGCTCAGCGTCACCTCGTCGAGCAGCGCGAACTTCGGGCCGAGGTGCTGCGTCGGCTTGAACTCCCCGACCACCGCGGTGGTGCGTCGTCCACCGAGCAGGGTGATCCCCGCGCCCGGGGTCAACCCCAGCGCCATCAGGACTTCCGGGTGCAGCCGCACCAATCCCCAGCGGGCGTCGCCACCGGCGGAGTTCAGGCGAGCGGTCAGCTTGATTTCCGGCACCCGTCAATTCTGCCTGTGCCGACCGCCCGACTTCAGCGGTTGGCGCGGTTGGGCACCCGATCGCGCGGACCCGGGCGGCGCAGACGCAGCCGGGCGGTGGACACCTTGGGCACCCGCCCGGCCAGCGGGCGCTGGCGGCGCTGCGCCCGGCGCTGGGCGCGACGCTCGGCGGGCTTGTGATTCCAGGTCTCCGGGCGCGCGGCCACCCAGCGCGCCGAATGCACGGCGAACGGAATGTGGCACAGGTACAAGGCGACCAGGGCCATCATCAGGATCAGCGGGTAGGTGACCAGCAGGGCGGCGGCCAGGCCGACCAGCACCAGCAGGATCGGCGCGGTGCGCGGAGCCACCGACACGGACTTCACCGCCAGCGTCGGCAGCGTGCTCACACACAGCAGACCGGTGAGCACGGTCCACACCGCCACCACCGGGAAGCTCACCCACCAGCCGTCGTGGAACTGCTCCGACAACGCGATCGGCAGCAGCGCGATCAGCGCGCCCGCGGGCGCGGGCACCCCGGTGAAGTACTCCCGCTGCCAATCCGGCCGATTGTCGTCGTCCATCAGCGTGTTGAAGCGGGCCAGCCGCAACACCATGCAGACCGCGAACATCAGCGCGATGATCCAGCCGATGCTGTCGGCGTGCAGGAAGCTCACGTACAGCACCAGCGCGGGCGTGACACCGAAAGCGATGGCGTCCGAGAGCGAATCCAGCTCCGCGCCCATCTTGGTGGTGGCGTCCAGCATGCGGGCGATGCGGCCGTCCAGCATGTCGAACACCGCGGCCGCGCCGACCAGCGCCAGCGCGATGCTGAGCTTGTCCTCCATGGCGAACTTCACCGCGGACAGGCCCGAGCACAGCCCGAGAATGGTCACCATGCTGGGCAGCAGCATGACGGTGCGATTGCGGCGACGCTGGCCGTTCGGCGTGGGCGCGAGTTGCTCCATCATGAATCCAGTTCGGCCAGCACCGTTTCCGCGCCGATGGTCCGCTGCCCCGGCGTCACCAGCAGAGCGGTACCGGCCGGGAAGTAGGTGTCCACGCGCGAACCGAACCGGATCAGGCCGTACGTGTCACCGATGCCGATCTTGTCCCCGGCCTTGGCCTCGCAGATGATGCGGCGCGCCAGCAGCCCGGCGATCTGCACCACCACCACGCGCTGCCCGGACGCGGTCTCGATGACCATGCTGTTGCGCTCGTTGCGGTCGCTGGCCTCGGGCAGGTCGGCGGAGAGGAACTGGCCCTTCTGATAGGCGATCTGCTCCACCAGGCCGCTCACCGGCACCCGCTGCACATGCACGTCCAACACCGACAGGAAGATGCTCACGCGCGGCAGCGGCGCGTCACCGAGGCCGAGTTCCGCGGGCGGCACGGCCATATCGACGAGGGCGACCTCACCGTCGGCGGGGGCGACCACGACACCCGGCCGGTTCGGCGGCACCCGATGCGGGTGGCGGAAGAAGGTGGCGCAGGCTGCGGCCGCCAGCAAACCCGTGCGACGCAGCCACTTTCGCCGATAACCCAGGGTGGCCACCGCGAGCGGCGCGGCCACGAACGGCAGACCCGCCGGATGCAGGGGCGGAACCGCTTTGCGGATCAGATCGGCGACGTGACCGAGGCCGGTCTGTTCCGGAGTGCCGGGCGGGGTGGGTCGGCGGGCCACAAGCTCCTCTTTCATGCGCGGATAGGTGCGGTCTTTGACCGCGATCACAGCGTACGGGAAGCGCGTTCAACGCTCGCGTTCTCGGTTCCTGAACGGCCGCTGTCCTGGGCCTGAAAGGTTGGTGACCTACCTGGCAATACCCCGCGATTGTGAGGATACGCACTCACTTGACCGGCTAAGCCGATTAAGCTGAGGCAGCCTCATGTCTGCGGTGACATCAGTTCCGCGGGGGGTGGGGAACCCGATGAAGGTCACGTTCGACGCGCAGTACATAGGAGAGAACCAATGGCTGCTCGAATTGCCTCGATCAGCGGGGCAGAGCACACGGCAATGCTCGGGCTCGGCGTGTACCGCCCCCAGCGAGTCGTCACCAACGATGAGGTCGCGGGACCCATCGATTCCAGCGACGAATGGATCCGGACCCGGTCCGGAATCCGTACCCGCCGCTTCGCCTCCCCCGGGGAGACGATCATCAGCATGAGCGCGGCGGCCGCGCGCGACGCCATCGAGGCCGCGGAGATCGATCCGGCGACGATCGATTGCGTCATCGTCGCCACCTCCACCTGGCTGCTGCTCACGCCCGCCGCGGCGCCGCAGATCGCCACCGAACTCGGTCTGGAAAACGTTGCGGCCTTCGATGTCTCGGCCGGCTGCGCGGGCTTCTGCCACGCCGTGGCCCTGGCCTCGGACCTGGTCAAGGGCGGCACCGCCCGCAAGGCCCTGGTCATCGGCGTGGAACGGCTGACCGACACGATCAACCCGACCGATCGCGGCACCGCCTTCCTGTTCGCCGACGGGGCGGGCGCGGTGGTGATCGGACCGGCCGACGAGGCGGGCATCGGCCCGACCGTCTGGGGCTCGGACGGCACCCAGCATCACGCCATCCGTCAGGACAAGGACTGGATGCAGTTCTTCGCCGAGATCGACGAGAAGGGTCTCGACGCCGTCCGGCCCTACCTCGCCATGGAGGGCACGGCCGTCTTCCGGTGGGCCGCACACTCTTTGGAGAAGGTCTGCCGCGACGCCATCGACCGCGCGGGACTCACCACCGACGACCTGGACGCCATGGTGCCGCACCAGGCCAACGGCCGCATCATCGAGATCATGGCCCGGGTCCTGAAACTCCCCGAGAGTTGCGCCCTGGCCAATGACATCGAGGAGACCGGCAATACCTCCGCCGCCTCGGTGCCACTGGCCATGGAGGCCATGATGCGCAACGGCGATGCCAAACCCGGCGGCACCGCCCTGCTCATCGCCTTCGGCGCGGGCCTGTCCTACGCCGCCCAGGTCGTCACCCTGCCGAACTGGAAGTAGCTACCCCATATCCCAGACGGCGGTCACCTCGAAGGTGACCGTCTGCTGGCCTGGTTCGAGGCTGACGTCCGGCGCTGCGCCCGGGACGGCCTGCCGGTACATCGGGGTCGGGGTCGGGGTGACGCCACTGCCGTTCTCGCTGATCGTCTTGACCGACTTCAGCTTCAGCCCCGACAGGTCCGCGTACTGCTGGGCGCGGCTCTTGGCGTCGTCGAAGGCGCGGGCGCGGGCATCCGACAACAGCTTGGTGTTGTCCTCCAACCCGAATGCCACCGAACTGATCCGGGTGTCGTTGCCGCCCGCCTGCACCGCGGCGGCCAGGACCGCCGACGCCTTGGGCAGATCCCGCACGGCCACATGCAGGGAATTGGTGGCGCGATACCCGGTGATGTTGTGCCCGTCCGGCCCGTAGGTGGGCTGGACGGACAGGTCACTGGTCTTGACGTCCTCGCGCTTGGCCCCCGCGGTGACCATGGCATCGGTGATCGCCTTGGCCTGGCCGTTGGCCTTGTCCACGGCCGCGGACACATCGGCCGCGCTCACCTCGGTGCCCAAGTCGGCATTGAGCACATCCGGTGTGCCCTGCACCTTCCCGGTCCCGGTGACGGTGACCGTGCGGTCGCCGGAACTCGAACTGCCGCAGCCGCTCAGCAGCAGCGCGACACCGGCGCCCGCGGCGCAGATCGCTGTAAGTCGTCGCATAGGCCGAACCTACGCTCAGCGCTCCACGGTTTGCTTGATCTTGCCGAGGGTTTCGTTCATCCCGGCGACGAGCGCGCCCTCGAACGGGACCTCGCCGCCGAAGGCGAGATCGATGCTCTTCTGCAGCCAGCCGGGCAGTTTGCCATTGGGCACGTCACGGCGCTGGGTGAGCCGGGTGCCGCCGTCGGCGGTGGGCTCGAGGGTGTAGCTCCAGACCGTCCGGTTCTCGGTCATGCGGAACGCGATCGCCTTGTTCGGTTCGAATCGCACGACCCGGGAGGTGGTCGGGTAGACGTAGCCCGACGCCTTGTTGAGATTCACCGTCCAGGTTCCGGTGTGCACGGTTCGTCCCAGCGGTTGCATACGGAGGGTCTGCGGACTGAATTCGCGAATGCGCTTCAGATCGGAGACGACACTCCAGACCCGCTCCGGCGCTGCCGCGATATCGATGGTGGCTTCGAGATTGTTCGGCAACATTGCCTCCGGGGACGTAACGGTCGGTACCGGGCATCCTAATTCGGGTGGCGTGGCTCACCTTCCCGCAGTGGTCCGGATCACCCCGCCCTACCTGCACGTATAGCTCGACCCGCTGGTTCATTCCCCGGCTGAAAATCAACTAGATCACATTACGGGGGTGTCGATGTCCGAAATGTAATGCGCGGCGCACAATGTGGGATAGACGAAGCATCAGACACCGCCACCAGCTTCCGATTGGGAAACGTGAGGTGATCGGCCGTGAACCTGCGCTCGCTCCTGCATCGTAAAACCACGATGGTTCCGCTCCTGCCCGCCGAAGAGCAGCGCGGAACCGATGCGGAGTCCACCGCGCCACCGCGACGCAAGAAGGCCAATGGGGCCCTCGAAGAACGACTCGAACGATTACTCACTCCGACCGAGCTGGATCTCGTTCAGCATCATCGGATTTGAGACCGGGTGCCCCCGATCTCGAGCACACGCGCCCGCGGGTTCAGCCTGACGCGAAAATGGCACGGTCCGACCGCTGCGGACTTGCCCTGCCATTCCATACTCGATAGGTGACTTCTCCAGCTGCCGCCAAGCCGGCCATTCTCAGCGTCGACGACGATCCCGGCGTCTCGCGGGCGGTGGTGCGAGACCTGCGCCGCCGGTACGGGGCGGACTATCGGATTCTGCGCGCGGAGTCCGGCGCCGATGCGCTCGAGGCACTGCGCGAGATGAAACTGCGGGGACAGCCGGTCGCGGTCCTGATCGCCGACTACCGGATGCCCGGCATGAACGGGGTGGAATTCCTGGAGCAGGCCATGGACCTGCATCCCTACGCGCGCCGCGTGCTGCTGACCGCCTACGCGGACACCAATGCCGCCATCGAGGCCATCAATGTGGTCGACCTGGACCATTACCTGCTCAAGCCGTGGGATCCGCCGGAGGAGAAGCTCTACCCGGTGGTCGACGCGCTGCTGGAAGCGTGGCGCGGTGACGAGCACAAGCCGGTCACCGAGACCAAGGTGCTGGGCCACCGCTGGTCGGCGCGCTGCTCGGAGGTGCGGGAGTTCCTGGCGCGCAACCAGTTGCCGTATCGCTGGTACCAGGTCGACGAGCCGGAGGGCGCGCGCCTGCTGACCGCCGCCAATGCCACCGAGGACCAGTGCCCGGTGATCATCAGCTCCTCCGGCGAGGTGCTGATCATGCCCACCGACGCGCAGCTGGCCGAGGGCGTCGGCCTCAATACCGATGCCTCCAGCGACTTCTACGACCTGATCGTGGTCGGCGGCGGACCGGCCGGTCTCGGCGCGGCGGTTTACGGCGCGTCGGAGGGTCTGCGCACCGTCCTGGTGGAACGCACCGCCACCGGCGGGCAGGCCGGGCAGAGCTCCCGCATCGAGAACTACCTGGGCTTCCCGGACGGGGTGTCCGGTGCGCAGCTGGCCGACCGGGCCCGGCGGCAGGCCGTGAAATTCGGGGCCGAGCTGATCACCGCCCGCGAGGTGGTGGGGCTCGAGGCGTGCGGCGCGGCCCGCGTGGTGCGCTTCGCCGACGGCGGCACGGTCGCCGCGCATTCGGTGCTCATCGCGACCGGCGTCAACTACCGGCACCACCCGGCCCCCGGCGTGGACGAGTACACCGGGCGCGGCGTCTACTACGGCTCGGCCATGACCGAGGCCAGCGATTGTGCCGACAAGGACGTCTACATCGTGGGCGGCGCGAACTCGGCCGGTCAGGCGGCGGTGTTCCTTTCCCGGCGGGCCGCCACCGTGCACATCCTGGTGCGCGGCGAGTCGCTGGAAGCGTCCATGTCGCACTACCTGATCCAGCAGATCGAGCAGATCCCCAACATCAAGGTGCACACCCGCACCGAGGTGGTGTCCGCCGACGGCGACGACCACCTCGAGCGCATCGTGCTCCGCAACAACGACACCGGCGTGGAAGAAAAGGTGGACACCGAGCGGTTGTTCCTGTTCATCGGCGCGGCGCCGGAAACCGACTGGCTCGACGGCATGGTCAAACGTGACGCCAACGGCTACGTGCTCGCCGGACCGGACCTGATGGTGGACGGCGAACGGCCCGCGGGCTGGGAACTGCCGCGCCCCCCACAGCATCTCGAGACCAGCGTGCCCGGCGTGTTCGTGGCCGGAGACGTGCGATCGGAATCCGCGAAGCGGGTCGCCTCGGCGGTCGGCGAGGGCGCGATGGCCGTCATGCTGGTGCACCGCTGGCTCGCGAAACAGTAGGAGTAGGCCGACATGGGCAACACCCGATTGATCTGCGACCCGAACGAACTGCGCAAGCTGTTCCTGTTCGAGAAGCTCGACGCCGACCAGCTGGCCTGGCTGTGCCGCGACGGCCGCGTCGAAATGTTCGAGCCCGGACTGGTTTTCCGCGAGGGCGACCCGGCCACCTGCTTCTACGTCCTGATGGACGGCGAGGTGGTGCTGACCAAGAACTCGAGCGGCGAGGAGATCGAGCTCGTCCGCACCGAGCACGTCGGCTCCTACTCGGGCGCGTGGACGGCGTACATGGGCGACAAGGTCGAGCAGACCTACACCGCGTCGTTCTATGTCACGCGGCCCTCGAAGTTCTTCGTCCTCGACGCGGGCACCTTCGCGAAGATGATGCAGGACTGGTTCCCGATGGCGCTGCACCTGCTCGAGGGCGTCTTCTTCGGCAACCGCAACGCCAATGAGCGCATCGGGCAGCGGGAACGACTGCTGGCGCTGGGTTCGCTGTCGGCGGGTCTGACCCACGAGCTGAACAATCCGGCCGCCGCCGCGGTGCGCGCCACCTCCTCGCTGCGCGAGCGGGTCGCGGGCATGCGGCACAAGCTGAAGATGATGGCGCACGGCAAGTTCGACTCCAAGGCTCTCGAATCGCTGGTGCAGCTGCAGGAGGAGGCGGCCGCGCAGGTCGCCAAGGCTCCCACGCTCACCTCCATGGAGGCCGCCGACCGCGAGGACGAGCTGGGCGACTGGCTCGAGGAGCACGGCATCGCCAACGGCTGGGATCTCGCGCCCAACTTCGTGCAGGCCGGGTTCGACACCGACTGGCTGGAGAAGGTGGCCGGGACCCTGTCCGGTTGTGGCCCCGAGGTTTTCGAGGGCGCGATCCGCTGGCTCAACTACACGGTCGAGACCGAATTGCTGATGAACGAGATCACCGATTCGACCACCCGCATCTCCTCGCTGGTGAACGCGGCCAAGCAGTACTCGCAGATGGACCGCGCCCCGTTCCAGGTGTCGGACCTGCACGAACTGCTGGACTCCACGCTGGTGATGCTGGCGCGCAAGATCGGCGACGACATCACGGTGGTCAAGGAATACGATCCGGCGCTGCCGCTGGTGCCCTGCTACGCCGCCGAACTCAACCAGGTGTGGACCAACCTGATCGACAACGCGGTCGCGGCGATGGAGGGGCACGGCACGCTCACTGTCCGGACTTACCGCGAAGGTGATTGTGCCGCAGTGGAAATCGGTGATACTGGACCGGGTGTCCCGGAGGAGATCCGCACGCGCATCTTCGAGCCGTTCTTCACCACCAAGCCGGTCGGCGAGGGCACCGGGCTGGGCCTGGACATCTCGTTCCGGATCGTGGTGAACAAGCATCACGGTGACATCCGGGTCGAATCCGAGCCCGGGAACACGCGTTTCATCGTCCGGCTGCCGCTCGAAGCGGCGGCTCCCGCGGAACCGGTTACGACGGAAGGCAACTGATGACCGAACAGATCGAAGGCATCGACACCGCGGTGTCGCCCAGCGGAACCGGATGCGTGGAATGCGACGCGGCGGGCGGCTGGTGGGTGCACCTGCGCCGGTGCGCGCAGTGCGGGCACGTCGGCTGTTGCGACATGTCGCCGAACCAGCACGGCACCAAGCATTTCGAGTCCACCGGGCACCCGTTCATCCAGAGCTTCGAGCCGGGTGAGGAGTGGTACTACAACTTCGAGAACAAGGAGATGTACGAGGGCGGCCCGGAACTCGCGCCGCCGCACGCGCATCCGCTGGATCAGCCGGTGCCGGGCCCGCGCGGGCGCGTCCCCGCCGACTGGCAGTCGCACCTGCACTGAGCCGACCCGCGCCCGCGGTGTGAAATCCGCGGGTCCGAACTTTTTCTTCCAGGAGTTGCCGGGGCCGGGTACGCTGCGAGCGCCCCGGCCGGTCCGGTGCGAGACACTCTTTGGAAAGTTCGGAAAGCAGGGTATGAAGCGTCTTTCGATCGTCGCCCTCGCGGCAGCTGCGATGGCGTTGAGTCTCGTCGGCTGTGGTTCGGACAAATCCGGTGATACCAGCGGGTTGAAACAGGCCGCGACCACCACCGCGGCCAGAACCACCAGTCCGGCCGCTTCGACCGCCACCACCCCGTTCCAGCCGCCCGAACCGGCCGCCGCCACCAGCGCCACCACCGCGAAGAAGACGAGCGCGCCCGCCGGCGCCGCGACCACCTGCGGCGACTTCCGCGATTTGACCGATGACACCGAGAAGCAGGTCATCGATCAGATCCTGGCCGCCAATCCGGGCTCGTTCCTGGACGGCAGCCCGAACGTGGCGCTGGGCACCGCGAAGCTCGCCTGCCTGGCGAGCACCTACGCCAACACCCCCGTCGCGGTCGCAATCCGGGTGGCTCCCAAATAGTTTCGCCGGTGATCTCCGTTAGGGATCCATTGGCCGTCCGTCAGTGCGGCGGTGCACGGTGGCGGGGTGTGGATAGTCACCACCGTGATGCGCCGCCGCAGGCGTAATGTCGCCCTCCTAGTGCGCACAACGAGGACGGGTAAGCAGATGGACGCCCCTGGGCTGGTCGAATTCGAGCGTCATCGGCCGCGGTTGTTCGCGCTCGCCTACCGGATGTTCGGTTCGGCGGCGGAGGCGGAGGACGCCGTGCAGGAGACCTACCTGCGCTGGGACGCCTCCAATCGGGCCGAAATCCGTTCCGCCGAAGCCTGGTTGACCACCATCCTGGTGAATCTCTGCCGCAGCTGGCTGGATTCGGCCCGCGCGCGCCGGGAACTGTACGTGGGCCCGTGGCTGCCGGAGCCGGTGCCGACCGCCCACGGCGAACTCGGCCCGCTGGAATCGGCCGAGCAGCGGGAACTGGTCTCGATGGCCTTCCTGACCCTGGCCGAACGGCTCAGCCCCACCGAACGCGCGGTCTTCGTGCTGCGCGAGGCGTTCGGGTACGCGCACCGCGAGATCGCCGACATGCTCGGCCTCACCGAGGCCAATTCGCAGCAGGTGTATCGCCGGGCCGCGCACCGGGTGCAGGAGGAGCGACCGCGCTTCGAACCGGCCCCGGCGCACGCGCGCGAACTGGTCGAGAAGTTCCTGAACGCGGCGCAATCCGGTGATCTCGCGGCGCTGGAGTCCATGTTCACCGCCGATATCGTCGCCCTGGCCGACGGCGGCTCCAAGGTCAATGCCGCCAAGCGGCCCATCGTCGGCATCGAGAAGGTGGCCCGCTACGTGCTGGGGCTGTTCAACAAGATCCCGAACGTGGCCGCCACCGTCGCCATCGGGGTCGAAGAGGTCAATGCCGCACCGGCCTTCGTGGTCCGGGACGGCGAGGCCGTGCTGGGCACCGTATCGGTCACCTTCGACGGGGAGTCGATCGCCGGGCTGCAGTTCGTCGTGAACCCGGACAAGCTGGTCTTTTTCCAGCGCGAGGGGTAGTGACCGTCCGGCGCGAACGGTTGTGACGCAGCACACATCCCGGATCTGTCAGGGATCGCGGGGCTGTCCGGTCTAGAGGGTGTCGGCTACCGAACGGGGCCGACGGGCACTTCTGGAGAAGGAGCACTCTCATGACCGGGCAGCATCGAATCGTCGTTCTGGGTGCGGGCTACGCGGGACTGGCCGCGGCCCAGCAGGCCGTGAAGGCGAAAGGCGCGCAGGTGACCGTCATCGACCTGCATACCGAGTTCGTGGACCGGGTGCGGCTGCACCAGGTCGCCGCCGGACAGGACGTGGCGCGCTGGGAACTGCGGAAGACCCTGGCCGCCAAGGGGATCGAATTCGTCAACGGCCGCGCGGAGCGCATCGACACCGCCGCCCGCCGGGTCGAATTGGCAGGCGGCGACGCCGTCGCCTACGACACCCTGATCTACGCGCTCGGCAGCCGCGCCGACCTCTCGATGGTGCCCGGCGCGGCCGAATTCGCCCACACCGTGGCGACTTCGGAAGACGTGCACCGGATTCCGGCGCTCGCGGGCCGGGTCGCCGTCGTGGGCGGCGGCGCGACCGGGATCGAGACCGCCACCGAGCTGGCCGAGGCCAACCCGGATCTCGAAGTGGTGCTGGTGAATTCGGATGAGCCCGGCAGCTGGCTGATCCCCAAGGCGGTGGCGCACATTCGCACCGTGCTGGATCGTCTCGGTGTCCAGGTGCGGGTCGCCAAGGTGGCCGCGGTCACCGCCACCGGTCTGGAGCTGGTCGGCGGCGAGCACCTCGAGGCCGACATCGTGCTCTGGACAACGGGTTTCACCGTGCCGGCGGTGGCGGCCGACTCGGGTCTGCCGGTGGACGGTCGCGGCCGGGTGCTGGTCGACGACCGGCTGCGGGTGCGGGGCGTCGAGGGTGTGTACGCGGTCGGCGACGCGGCGGTGATGATCGGGCACAACGGCCGCGAGGCGCGGATGTCGTGCCAGGCGGCGCAGCCCGCGGGCAAGTACGTCGGCGCGGCGGTGGCGTCGGTGCTGCGCGGTAAGCAGCCCGCGCCCTACCTGCCGCGTTTCGTGCTGACCTGCATGAGCCTGGGGCGCCGCGACGGTCTGGTCCAGGTCATGAAGGCCGACGATTCGAACGGCAGCATGGCGCTGACCGGTCGTCCGGCGGCGTGGGTGAAGGAGCAGATCGTGGGCGCGGTCGGCCGGGCGGCGAAGCCCTGAGCCCATCGCGCAAAATCGTCAACCAACAGTTGACCGACATCTCTTGGTCAACCTACAGTTGACGTATGACGAACCCTATCCGCCTCGACGACCTGATCGACGGCATCAAGAAGGCCCGCCCCGACGACGTACTCGAACAGCTCTCCGACGCCGTGGTCCTCGGCAACCACATCGGCGAGGTGGCCGACCATCTGATCGGCCACTTCGTCGACCAGGCCCGCCGCTCCGGCGCGTCCTGGACCGATATCGGCTCGAGCATGGGCGTCACCAAGCAGGCCGCGCAGAAGCGCTTCGTGCCCAAGGCCCCCGCCGACCCGGGCCAGACCGCCGCCCTCGACCCCAATGCGGGCTTCGCCCGCTTCACGCCGCGCGCCCGGCACGTCGTGATGGCCGCCCAGGAAGCGGCCAAGGCTGTCGGCAATATCGAAATCCGGCCCGAGCACCTGGTGCTGGGCCTGCTCGCCGAGCCGAAATCCCTTGCGGTGAAGGTCATCAACGCCAAGGGCATCTCCGAGGACGCGTTGCGCCGGGTTGCCACCGCCGCTCTGCCCGCCGCCACCGGCGACCCTGTCCCCGCGCTCGTCCCCTTCGACGCGCAGGCCCGCAAGGCCCTCGAACTGACCTTCCGCGAGGCGCTGCGCCTGGGCCACAACTACATCGGCACCGAGCATCTGCTGCTGGCCCTGCTGGATCTGGAGAACGGTTCCGGCGTGCTGACCGGCCTGGGGCTGGACAAGGACGCGGTGTCCATCGATATCGCGACCCTGCTCGGTTCGCTGCCCGTGCCCGGCGTCACCGTCCCCGCCGCCGATCCGGAGTAGTCGGCGTGTCGCTCCACCATGCTGCCGACCTGGTGATGTAGGGCTCGCGATCGTTCCCGCGCCACCGGGTCCCATGGTGTGCGTGATGCGGCAGATACGATTGTGGAATGGCGGGCGACGA
>NZ_JBSGBY010000022.1:0-32329 GCF_053601505.1 Nocardia sp. NPDC004722 | reverse complement strand
AATTCGGCTACCGGCCGGCAATAATTCGGTGGCGGAACCACCTCCTCGACGGGCACTGTGGGCTGTCTGTACTGCTCACGAGCACCTGTCGCGAGAGGAGATGAATGAGTTCGCGCACGTCCGCTGTGATGCTGGTTCTGCGCTATTACGGCCGGGAGATGTCCCGGCGCAAGGTGATAACGGCCGTCGGCATGCTGGGACCGGCCCTCGGAAAAACCTGTCAGCTCTATATCGCGCCACTGCTGGTCGCCGTTCTCGTCGGCAAGGTGGCCACCACCGGTGACTCCTCGTTCGGCACCGTCGCACCGTACGTCCTCGCCTTCGCCGGGGTGCTGCTGCTGTCGGAGGTGTTCTGGCGCATCGGAATCCACTTCCTCAATCGCCTCGACGCCTACGGGATCGAAAGCCTCTACAACATCTCCATGGACGAGCTCCTCGCCAAGGACGCGGCGTTCTTCCACGACAATTTCGCGGGCTCGCTGACCAAGCGGTCGCTGAGCTTCGCCACCCGGTTCGAGGAGTTCGCCGACACCCTCGCCTTCGAGATCGTCTCCGCGCTGGTGCCGCTCGGCTTCGCGTGCGTGGTGCTGTGGCGCTACGACCCGATGCTGGTGGTGGCCCTCCTCGGCCTGATCGCGCTGTGCGGCGTGGTCGTCACCCCGCTCATCAAGCGGCGGCAGCGGCTGGTCGACGAGCGGGAGGCCGCAGTCGCGCTGGTCTCCGGGCACGTCGCCGACAGCCTGTCGAATATGCAGGCGGTGCGGGCGTTCGCGGCCGAGCCGCAGGAGGCGGCCGAACACCGGCGGCGGGTCGTGGGGCAGCGGCGTAAGACGCTGCGGTCGTGGGACTACAACAACCTCTACATCGACACCGCGGTCATGCCGCTCATGGTGATCGTGAACGTGCTCGGTCTGCTGATCGCCCTGAGCATCGACGGCGGGCACGCCTCGGTCGAGGTGATCATCGTGGTGTTCACCTACTACTGGAACGCCACCGAGATCATGTTCCGGTTCAACCAGATCTACCGGCGGCTGGAGAGCTCCACCACCGAGGCCGCGCAGTTCACCGAACTGCTGCTGGAGTCGCCGACCGTGCTCGACGTGCCGGAGCCGGAGCCCTTGCGGCCCAACGGGTCCGGGATCCGGTTCGAGCGGGTGGACTTCGCGCACGCGGGTGCCGCCCCGTTGTTCCGGGGGTTGGATCTGGATGTGCCGAGCGGATCGCGGATCGGGTTGGTCGGGCGTTCGGGCGGTGGCAAGAGCACGATCACGCAGCTGCTGTTGCGCATGATGGACATCGACGGCGGTGTGATTCGCATTGGCGGGCAGGACATCTCGCGCCTGCGGCAGAGTGATCTGCGCAGCCTGCTGTCCTACGTGCCGCAGGATCCGGCCATGTTCCACCGGACGCTGAGCGAGAACATCCGCTTCGCGCGGCCCGACGCCACCGATGCCGAGGTGCGGCGGGCGGCCAAGGCGGCGCACGTCACCGAATTCGCCGACGCGCTACCGGAGGGCATGGACACGCTCATCGGCGAGCGCGGCGTGAAACTCTCCGGCGGGCAACGCCAGCGGGTCGCGCTGGCCCGTGCCATCCTGCGCGACGCGCCCATTCTGCTGCTGGACGAGGCCACCAGCGCCCTCGACTCCGAGAGCGAAATCCTTGTCCAGCAAGCGCTCTGGGAGTTGATGGAAGGGCGTACGGCGCTGGTGGTCGCGCACCGGCTGAGCACGGTGGCCGATATGGATCGGCTGATCGTGCTCGATCGCGGACGGATCGTCGAACAGGGCAGCCACGAGGAGCTGTTGCGCGCGGACGGCGCGTACGCGCAACTGTGGCGGCACCAGTCCGGCGGGTTCCTGGGTGAGGAACTGGCCGTTCGGCCGTAACCGCCTACTTCCCTTGGAAGTTCGGCTTCCGCTTCTCGGCGAAGGCGCGAGGGCCCTCCTTCGCGTCTTCGCTGCGGAAGACCGGCAGGCCCACCTTGGCGTCGATCTTGAAGGCGTCCTCCTCGTGCAGGCCCTCGGTGTCGCGGATGACCTTCAGGATCGCCTGCACGGCCAGCGGGCCGTTGTTGTTGATCAGCTCGGCGATCTCCAGGGCCTTGTCCAGCGCGGTCCCGTCCGGCACCACGTGCCCGATGAGCCCGAAGTTCAGCGCCTCGGTCGCGGTGATGTGGCGTCCGGTCAGCAGCAGTTCCGCAGCGACGGTGTACGGGATCTGCCGCGGCAGCCGCACCGCCGAGCCGCCCATCGGGAACAGGCTCCACTTCGCCTCGGACACACCGAATTTGGCGCTCTCACCGGCGATGCGGATGTCGGTGCCCTGGAGGATCTCGGTGCCGCCGGCGATGGCCGCGCCCTCGACCGCCGCGATCAGCGGCTTGGTGAGGCGGCGGCCCTTGAGCAGGCCCGGCATCCGGGTCGGGTCGAAGGCGGAGCCCTCCGACATGCCGTCGCTGGGGTCGCGCTTGCTCATCGCCTTGAGGTCCGCGCCCGCGCAGAACGCGCCGCCCGCACCGGTCAGGATGCAGGAGCGGATCTCCGGATCGTTGTCGACGGTGTCCCACGCCTCGGTCATGATGGCGAGCATCTCGCCGGTCAGCGCGTTCTTGGACTTGGGCCGGTTCATGGTGACGATCAGCGTCGCGCCGCGCTTTTCGACCAGCGCGTGCGGTTCGGTGTTGCTGGGCGTCTCGGTAGTCGCTGCGGTCATCGCCGACCCTTCTTCCACTTTCTCGGGCTGATTCCGGCACGAAACTACCCCGCACCGTTGTCCTGAACAATAACGTGTTCTAGTTTGGATCATGGTGACCGCCGTCACGGGCGGCAAGTACTGGAGAGAGTCCCATGAGCACAACGAGCAAGGCGAAGCTTCCGCCCCGCGTCACGGAATCCCTCATCAACCGGCTGACCGCCATGGTGACGGCCGGTACGGCGGGCGAGGCTCGCGAGCCCTTCGAGATGATCGAGGTCTACACCGGCGACGTCGTCGGCTACCTGCCGCAGTCCTCGCCCGAGGATGTCGTCGCGGCCGCCGAGATGGCACGCGCGGCGCAGAAGGAGTGGGCGGCGCGGCCGCTCAAGGATCGCCTCGCCGTGTTCGAGCGTGCTCACGAGCTCATCCTCTCCGAGATCGAGACCCTCGCGGACCTCATCCAGATCGGTTGCGGCAAGGCACGACGCATGGCCATCGAGGAGGCGTGCGATACGCCCATGGTCATCGCGCACTACCTCAAGACGGCCGAGAAGACCCTCAAGCCCAAGAAGCGCTCCGGCCCGATGCCGGTGATCACCTCCTCCACCGAGGAGCACCGGCCCAAGGGCGTCGTCGCGGTCATCGCGCCGTGGAACTTCCCGTTCGCCATCTCCATGTCCGACTCCACCCCGGCGCTCATCGCGGGCAATGGCGTGATCATGAAGCCGGACAACAAGACCGCGCTGTGCACGCTGTACGGGATCGAGCTGCTGCAGAAGGCGGGTCTGCCGCGCGGGCTGGTGCAGGTCGTGTGCGGCGGCGGGCCGGACGTCGGCCCCACGCTCATCGACAATGTCGACTTCGTCATGTTCACCGGGTCCACTGCCACCGGCCGGACCATCGGTGAGCAGGCCGGGCGCAACCTGATCGGGTGCAGCCTCGAGCTCGGCGGCAAGAACCCGATGATCGTGCTCGACGATGTCAACCTCGACGAGGCCATCCCGTCGGCCATCTTCGCGGTCTTCGGCAACACCGGCCAGGCGTGCATGCACATCGAGCGGATCTACGTGCACGAGCGCATCTACGACGAGTACCTGCGCCGATTCGTCGCCGCCGCAGAGGAACTCGGCAAGACCATGGGCGCGAGCTACGACTTCGACCCCGAAATGGGCTCGCTGGTCTCGGTCGACCACATGAAGCGCGTCGCCTCGCACGTCGACGAGGCGCGGGACAAGGGCGCGACCGTCGTCACCGGCGGCAACCCCCGCCCCGACATCGGCCCGGCCTTCTTCGAGCCGACCGTGCTCACCGGGGTCACCAAGGACATGGCGCACGCCACCATGGAGACCTTCGGGCCCGTGGTCAGCATCTACAAGTACGGCTCGGTCGACGAGGCGGTGGCGCTGGCCAACGACACCGCCTACGGGCTGAACGCCAGCATCTGGACCGGAAACATCGAGCGCGCAACGAAACTCGCCGAGCGCATCGAGTCCGGGGCGATCAATATCAACGACGGCTTCGTGACCAGCTACGCCGCCAAGGGCACGCCGTCCGGCGGCGTGAAGCAGTCCGGTGTCGGCACCCGGCACGGCGCGGCCGGTCTGCTCAAGTACACCGACACCATCAATGTCGGGGTGCAGAAGAAGCAGATCATGGCCGCCCGCGCGTCCATGCCGTACGAGAAGCAGCTGAAGTCGACGCTGGTGACGCTGCGCCTGATGCGCCGACTGCACCTGGGCTGAGCGTAAGCATCTCCACGACAAAGGGTCCCGGCCATGTCGGTCGGGACCCTTCGTTCGTTTCGAATCAGGGACGCTGTGCCGTCAGGGTCAGGTGCGCGACCCCGATGATGTGCGAGCCCATGGAGAACGATGCCACCGTCGGCGTCGTGGCAGCGGGCAGATCCAGGCTGGGCGCGTCCAGGGCCAGCACCGAGATCTCATAGTGGTGGGGTTTGTCGCCCGCCGGAGGGCACGGGCCCAGGTAGCCGGGGACACCGGCGTCATTCGCGCCCGCCACGCCCGCCGTGCCCGCGCTGAAATCCTTTGCCGTGGCCGGGATGTCCCAATTCATCCAGTGCCAGAAGCCCGCGCCCGTCGGGGCATCCGGGTCGAACATGGTGACGGCGAAGCTCTTCGCGGCGGCGGGGGCCCCGGTCCAGGCCAGACGCGGGGCGTGGTTGGCGGCGGTGCAGCCGAAGGCTCCGGCGTAGAAGTCGGCGGGGAAGGTGTCGGTGGCGTCGGCGGTGACCGTGAAGGTCGCGGCCCTGGCCGGAACCACCGGTCGAACCTGGACCGAGGTCGGTGCCGGGCTGGTGGCCGCGGTGCTCGAATCGTGCTCGCTGCCGCATGCGGTCAGCCCGGCCAGGGCCGCCACGGCGAAAATTACTGACGTGATGCGCGCTGTGCGGTTCATGGCGGTCCTCCTTGATTTGTTCGAATGCTGAGATCAGCATCCTGAAATCCGAGAGCCGCCGGGAGATCCTTCGCAGCCTGGTATGCCGCGTGCTACCCATGCCAGCCGCCTAGGCTGGTCGGGTGAACAGTACGGAATCCGGCAGCGAGCTGGGCGCGTTCCTGCGGGCGATGAGAGAACGGCTGTCGCCGGAGGATGCCGGGCTGCGCAGCGTCGGGACCCGGCGCACGCCCGGACTGCGGCGGCAGGAGGTCGCGCAGCTGGCCGCGGTCAGCATCGACTGGTACATCCGGCTGGAGCAGGGCCGGGTCGGGACGCCGGGTGCGGCGATCCTCGACGCCCTCGCGGACGCCCTGCGGCTCACCGACGCCGAACGGTCGCATCTGCACTTGATCGGGCGCGGCGCGCAGCCGCCGACCCGCCGGGTCGTCGAACCGCCCGCCTCGCTGCGGGCCGTGCTCGACGGAATGCCCTCGCTCCCTGCCTACCTGAGCGATTTCCGGCTGGACGTCCTGGCCCGCAATACGGCCGCCGCGGCGCTGTTCGGGCCCGGCTTCGAGTCCGGCGTCAATGCCGCGCAGCTGACCCTGCTCGATCCCGGCATTCGCGCCACCCAGCTGGACTGGGAACGCGTGGCCCGCGAGACCGTCGGCAATCTGCGCCGCAATCTGGCCCGGCATCCGGATGATGCGCGACTCGGCCAGGTGATCGACGAATTGCACAGGCGGAGCGCGGAATTCACCGGCTGGTGGAACGACCACACGGTGCAGGACCGCAGCCACGGCAGCAAACGCATCCGGCATCCGGAGGCCGGTGAGATGACCGTCTGCTACGACAATCTCACCAGCCCGGACGGCGCGGACCACAGCCTCACCGTGCTCACCCCGGCCGATCCGGCCTCGGCGGCGGTGCTGGGCGATATTCTCGCCGCCCACGCGAACCGACTGGGCGGTACCCGGCTGCGACCCGTCGCGGGGTAGCCCTGTCAAAATGGCTGCATGATTGCCACCATGCTGGCGGTAGCCATCTCGCTGACCGTGTGGGCACTGTTCGCCACCAAGTTCGATCAGTGGCGCATCTCGGCACCCATGGTGACGGTCGCGGCGGGCGTCATCGTCGGCCTGCTCGTGCGCGACTCCATCGGCGAGACGCTCGACACCGAAGCAGCCTTGCACGCAGCGGAATTCGTGCTGGCAGTGCTGCTGTTCGTGGACGCCACCGAGGTGCGCGGCGGGTTGTTCGGCCGCAATCCCGGTGCGGCCCTGCGCCTGCTGCTCATCGCGCTGCCGCTGAGCCTGGCCGCGGCCGTCGGGCTGGGCCTGTGGTTGCTGCCCGGATCTGGATGGGCGCTGCTGCTCGTCATCGCCTGCGTGGTGGTGCCCATCGACTTCGCGCCCGCGGCGGCGATCCTGCGCGACAAGCGAATTCCGGTGCGCGTGCGCAACGTCCTGAATGTCGAGAGCGGCTACAACGACGGCATCGTCTCGCCGATCATCCTGTTCGCGCTCATCCTCGCGGGCGACCTGAGCCAGGACCACACACCGCTGAGCGCCCTCGGCACCGTCGGACCGGCCGCCCTGAAGGCCCTGCTGGCCGGCGCGGGATTCGGTGCGGCACTGGCCTTCCTGACCAATCGCGCCGACGCCGCCCGCCTGATGAGCCTGCAATCCAAGCGGCTCATCATGGTCGCCGCCCCGCTCGGCTCCTACGCGCTGTCGGTGGCCATCGACGGCAACGGCTTCGTCGCCGCCTTCATCTGCGGCTTCGTCATCCACCGCTTCCGCAAGACCGAGGAACACCACCGTGAACTCGAACTCATCGACGACATCGGCTTCCTGCTCACCGTCGTCATGTGGTTCGCCTTCGGCGCCACCGCCGTCTACACCCTGTGGACCGGCGCGAACTGGCGGCTGTGGCTGTTCTGCGGGGCCGTGCTGACGGTGGTGCGCATCGCCCCGGTCATGCTGTCGCTGATCGGTTATCGGCTCACGCTGATCGAGAGCTTCCTCATCGGCTGGCTCGGCCCGCGCGGCACCACCTCGATCGTCTTCGGCCTGCTCGCCTTCAACAAACTCCGCGGCGACAACGCCGAACTCGCCCTCACGGCAATGGTGATCACGGTGCTGGGCAGCGTCATCCTGCACGGCCTCGGCTCCCCGCTGACCGCCCGCGGCTACCGCCGCCGCATGGCCAAGACCTGAAAGTCCTCGGATACGAGTAAGGCCCTGACCGGAAACCGGTCAGGGCCTACTGCTGTGTCTCAACCAACACGTCGGGGTGACAGGATTTGAACCTGCGACCTCTTCGTCCCGAACGAAGCGCGCTACCAAGCTGCGCCACACCCCGTGAAGCGAACCTGCAGTAGCTTAGCGCACCGGTTGTCCAGGTGTTAAATCGGCTGGTCAGATGGCCTAAAGGAGGCGAAAAGAGGCGAACAGTCTACGGGCGGAATCGGCGGTGACGGAGTGATCGATGCCCGTGTCGGCGACGATCGTCAGCACCAGCGATCCCTTGCCGGCGGTGCCGACGCTGAGGGCGAAGGTGTAGACCGAGAAGGTGGTGGCGCAGCCGGCGGGCGAGGTGAACGCGCCGCTGGTCTCCAGGAAGGTGCCGTGCAGATTGCCGTCGGTGGTGCTGAGTTGTTGTGGCGCACCCGCGGTGAGCGAGGTCTTGGTCGCATAGCCGATCCGTGCGGAGTGCGCGCCCACATCGGTGGCAGCCGCCGTCGCGTCGTCGATATTCGAATTGCTCAGGAACATCGTCGTGCGGGTGTTGTCGGTGCAGTAGTCCACACCGTCCTGTGCGTAACCCACGGCGGGGATGCTGTCGCTGCTGGTTCCGAAGATGGTGATGCTCTGATCGATGGCCCAGTCCTTGGGAATGTCCCACGCGGCCTGTAGATCCTTGGGCACGTCGACCTGGTAGCCGGGAATCTGGGGTTTCAGTGTGGATTGCGGGGCCGTGGTGGTGGCCGGGTGGGGTGACGTGGTGGTCGGTTTGGTGGTGGTGGAGCTCGCCGGTGCCGCCGTCGTGCTCGAATCATGCGTCACCACCATGATCGCGACCACCGTCACGACGACCACCACGAGCGCGCCCACGGCCGCCAACAACCAGATCCGGCCGCGACTCGCCGGGGGCGGAGGACTGCCGCCGGGAGGCATGGGCGGGAACATGTTCGGCCCCGACACGTAGGAGTTCTGCACCGGCGGAACGGGATTCGGGCCCGACTGGTAGGGCCTCGGGCCCGTCGCGTACGGATTCGGGCCGGAGGCATACGGATTCGGCCGTGGATACGGTGCCGGTGCCGGTGGTGGATTGGCCGGGCTCGGCCGCCCGGTCACCGGGCCCCGCCACCAGTCCCCGCTGGATGTCGTCTGTTCCGGATCGATCTCACGATCGTCGTTACCGTTGTTCATCGTCCGACCCCCTGTCTGACGAGTTGTGCTGTCGCCCTTACTGAATCGGGCGGATACTGGCGAGGATCTTCTTGGCCGTGGTCGCGTCCACCGCCTGGTCCACCCCGGTGTCGGCGGCGATGGTGAACACGAACGCGCCGTTGTCGCCCGGGAAGGCGAAGGTGTAGACGGAGAAGGTCGAGGCGCAGCCCGCGGCCGCCTGGGTGGTGCCCTTGGTTTCGAGGTAGATGCCCTGCAACTGCCCGTCCGAGGACTGGAACGACTCCGGCGCACCGGAGGTGGCGCCGCTCGCGCCCGACCAGCCGATGCGACCCAGCCGGGTGCCGATATCGGCGGCCGCCTTGGCCGGATCCGACTCCCCGGACTGGGTCAGAAAGACGTTGGTGCGCACATTGTTCGGGCAGTAGTCCGCGCCGTCCTGCGCCAGCCCCGCCACCGGGATGGCGTCCGCGCCGGAACCGAAGGAGCTCTGCCCGCTGCGATCCACCTTCCAGGTCGGCGGAATGTCGTATGCCGCACCGTTGTCCGGGATCGTCACCACCTGATAGCCGGGAATCACGGCGGCGGGCGTGGAGGTCGGCTTCGGGCCGGTGGTCTTGGTGGTCGTGGGCCGATTGGACCCCGTGGGCTTGGCCGTGGTCGAGGTGAGCGCGCTGATCAGCGACGGCGTGGTGTTCGACTTCGCCGACGGCTCATTGGAATTCCGGTTCACCAGCGCGACGACCACCACCGCCGCGACGATCGCCACCACCAGCGCGCCCAGGCCCGCGAACAGCCAGACCTTCCCCTTGCCGCCGCCGGGCGGCGGTACCGGCGGGGGATAGTAGCCGGGTGGCGGCGCGCCGAACGCCTGCGTCGGCTGATAGCTCGGCTGGCTCCAGGTCGGTTGTGGCGCGGGCGGATACACCGGCTGCTGCTGCCAGGCCGGCTGCTGGTTCGTCGGGCCCTGCCACCAATCGGGATTGGGATCCTGCCGCCCGGGCTCGTTGCCGCGGTCGTTTTCATTGGTCACGGTTGCCCCCTGACTGACGACTACATACCGCGTTATGTATCGCGGCGGGCGCTCACCGCGCGACAGCCTCCGACGACGCGGTGCGGCCGCGCCCCGACTCGTTGGCGGGCTTCTTGGGCGGCGCGCCGACCAGGGTCAGCAGGGTCGCCTCCGGACGGCAGCAGAAGCGGTAGGGAGCCCACGGCGAGGTGCCCAGGCCCGCCGACACGTGCAGCCGGGTGTGCGCGCCCCAGCGCGAGGCGCCCTTCACCCGGGCCCGGTCGATCCCGCAATTGGTGACCAGCGCGCCGAAGCCCGGCACGCACAGCTGCCCGCCGTGGGTGTGGCCCGCCATCACCAGGTCGTAGCCGTCGGCCGCGAACCGGTCCAGCACCCGCGGCTCCGGCGAATGGGTGAGCCCGATGCTCAAGTCCGCCAGCGGGTTCGGCGCACCGGCGATGGTCTCGTAGCGATCTCGCCGCAGATGCGGATCGTCCACGCCCGCGGTGGAGATCTTCACCCCGGCCACCTCGAGATCACGGCGCACGTGCGTCAGATCCAGCCAGCCCCGCTCGGTGAACGCGGCCCGCATGTCCTGCCAGGGCAGCGGATCGCCGTAGACCCGCTTGTGGTCCTTCTTGAAGTACTTGAGGGGGTTCTTCGGCACGGGCGCGAAGTAGTCGTTCGAGCCGAAGACGAAAATGCCGGGGCGCGCGAGCAATCCGCCCAGCGACTGCACCACGGCGGGTACCGACTTCATGTGCGAGAGGTTGTCCCCGGTGTTCACCACCAGATCCGGCTCCAGCCGGTCCAGCTCGCGCAGCCATGCCTGCTTCAACTGCTGACCGGGCATCATGTGCAGGTCGCTGATGTGCAGCACGCGTAGTGAGGGTTTGCCCGGTTCCAAGACCGGTAACGTCGCTTCCCGCAGCGTGAAGGCATTGCGCTCGATGAGCGTCGCGTATCCGATTCCGGCGACCGCGACCCCGGCGGCTCCGAGTGCGGCACGGCTGAGGTTGGAGGTCGAGAAGACGGGCATTTGCCCAGAATAGGCGACCCGGCGGAGAAACATCGAGTCAAATGAGCTGGACCACGATAGAAGTCCCTCGTACCGTGTCGCTCATGTCGGAACTCAAAACCAAGCTGCGCTCGGATATGACCACCGCGATGAAGAGCAAGGACGCGCTGCGCCTGGGCACCCTGCGCATGCTGCTGTCCGCTATTCAGACCGCCGAGGTCGCCGGACGCGAGGCACGCGAGCTCTCCGACAACGAGATCATCGCCGTCCTGCAGAAGGAAGCGAAGAAGCGCAACGAGTCCGCCGTCATCTACGAGCAGGCCGGGCGCGGCGAGCTGGCCGCCAACGAACGCGCCGAAGAGCAGATCATCGACGAGTACCTGCCGACCCAGCTCACCGACGCCGAGGTGGGCGATATCGCCGACACCGCCATCGCCGACGTCGCCGAGGAGATCGGGGAGCGGCCGGGCATGAAGCAGATGGGGCAGGTCATGATGGCCGCCACCGCGCTGGCGGCCGGACGGGCCGACGGGTCGCGGTTGTCGGCGGCGGTGCGCGCCCGGCTCTGAGGCTTATTAATACGAAAGGCCCGGAGTGACTGTGTCACTCCGGGCCTTTCGTTTGCCTTACCGCGGGATCGGGATGGGGATCGGGATCGGCGGCAACGCCGGAATGGTGATGCCGGGCAATCCCGGCACCGACACCGGCGGCGCGTTCGGCGCGGGCGCCGGTATCTGACTGCCGTCACTGACGTACAGCGTGATCACCGAGCCCGGGATCGCCGACCCGTTGGGCGAGACGTTCATGACCGTCCCCTTGGCCGCACCCGGCTGGGTCGTCACCGACACCTGGAAGCCCGCCGCGACCAGCGTCGAGGTGGCCTCCGCCTGCTGCATGCCGATCACGTCCGGAATCTGCGAATTGTTCGATCCGCGAACGTACTTGTCGTCGGTCGGCGGCAGCCCCGCGGGCGGGAACCGGTCCAGCACGTTCTTCATCGCGCCCAGATAGGTCCGCGCCGGTTCATTACCGCCGTACAGGTTCCCGCTGCCGCAGCTGCGCAGCGGGTAGGAGCAGATCTCGCCGGGCGTCGGGCTGTCGCCGTAGATGTAGGAGGCCCCGGCGAAGGAGTTGGTGAACGCCAGGAAGGCCGAGGACCGGTGGGTCTCGGTGGTGCCGGTCTTGGCGGAGGTCGGGATGTTCCAGCCGACCGAATGCGCCGACGCCGCACCGGTACCGCTCACCACGTCCTGGCTCAGGGCGTTGGCGAGAGTGTTGGCCAGACCCGGGTCGACCACCTGCTCACACGCCTGCTGCGTCAGCGGCACCGACTTGCCGTTGCGATCCACCACTTCCTTGATCGGGGTGGGCGGGCACCACTTGCCGCTGGAGGCCAGGGTGGCGGCCACATTCGACAGTTCGAGCGGGTTGATCGCGACCGGACCCAGCGTGAACGAGCCCAGGTTCTGGTCCTTGACCATGTCGGCGAGGCTCTGGTTGCCGTGCCCGGAGGTGCCGGGCTGGGTGTAGGAGCGCATGCCCAGGCGCACCGCCATATCCACGGTCGGGGACACGCCCACGGCCTGGATCAGCTTGACGAAGGCCGTGTTCGGCGAGGTCGCCAGCGCCTGCGTCACCGACATCGAGCCCGCGTAGTTGCCCGCGTTCTTCACGCAGTAGGTCTCCGGCGGGCAACCGGGCGTGCCCGAGTTACCCATGCCCTTGGCCTGGAAGTTCGCCGGGACGTCCAGGGTGGCGTTGATGCCCAGGCCCTTCTCCATGGCCGCGGCCGTGGTGAAGATCTTGAAGATCGAGCCCGCGCCGTCACCGACCATCGAATACGGCTGCGGCTGCACGGTTTGATGCGCGTTCGCGTCCAGGCCGTAGACGCGGCTCGACCCCATGGCCAGCAGCGGATGCGAATCCTGGCCGGGGGCCACGATATTCATGACCTCGGCGATATCGTCCAGATTCGGGTTGGTGTTGGCGGCCAGCGAGTCGCGGACCTGGTCCTGGACCGCCGGGTCCAGGGTGGTGCGAATCAGGTAGCCGCCCTTCTCGATCTGATCGCGGCTGATGCCCGCGTTGTTCAGATACTGCAGCGCGTAATCGCAGAAGAAGCCGCGGTCGTTGGCGGCGATGCAGCCGCGCGGCAGGCTCTTGGCCTCGGGCAGCACGCCCAGCGGCGCGTCCTTGGCCTTGCGGTACTCGTCGGCGCGGTTGGGGACGTTCTGGATCAGGGTGTCGAGCACCGTGTTCCGCCGCTCCAGCACGCCGCTCGGGTTGGTGTACGGGTTCAGCTTGGAGCTGGACTGCACCATGCCCGCCAGCATCGCCGACTGTGGGACGTTGAGGTCCTTGGCGTCCACGCCGAAGTAGGTCTGCGCGGCGTCCTGGATGCCGTAGGAGCTGTTGCCGAAGGGCACCAGGTTCAGATACCGGGTGAGGATCTCGTCCTTGGTGAGCCGCTTGTCAAGCGTCAGCGCCATGCGGATCTCACGGATCTTGCGGGCGGGGGTGGTCTCGGTGGCGGCGCGGCGCTCGGCGTCGGTCTTGGCGACCACCAGCAGCAGATAGTTCTTCACGTACTGCTGGTCGATGGTCGAACCACCCTGCGAGACCTGGCCACCGGAGGTGTTGGTCAGGAACGCGCGGAACGTGCCCTGCCAGTCCACACCGTGATGGTCGGCGAAGCGCTTGTCCTCGACCGAGACCAGCGACAGCTTCATGTCGTTGGAGATCTTGTCGCTGGTGACCTCGAAGCGGCGCTGCTCGTAGAGCCACGCGAACGGCGTCCCGTTCGCGTCCACCATGGTCGAGACCGCTGGCACGGTTCCCTCGACGAGTTCGGCGGAGACATTGTCGACGGCGTCGGCGGCTCGGTTGGAGATGAACCCGAAGCCACCGGCCAGAGGGAACAGCAGTCCGGCGAGCAGCACGGCGGCCAGGACGCAGCTGCCGGCCAGTCTCCAGAGCGTTCGTGTGATCGGCACGAGCCCTAGCCTAATTGGCCTTTCGGACACTCGGTGTTCGCCCGTCCGGGTGTCCTTTCGTCCGGAAAGCTACGGACTGCCCGGTTCCATGCAACGAATGCGTGGACGGACGTACCAGAAAATCTCGGGACGGTCTTGCGCTGGCCATACACCTTTACCTAGATTGAGAACCCAGTGTGATAGAGCTAACACTCAAAGTGGAATGTGGTGCAGAACGCAGTGGGGTTGGGTAACTGCGCGCTGCACTCGCGATTCTGGAGCGCCGTTGACCCGGTGTTCGGACTGCAAAGGGGCACACCAAATGCACATGACTACCCCGATCGCTCGATTGGACGTGGAGCAGGCCGAAGCGAGAATCGCCTGGGTTTCCCAGGCCCGATGCAAGGAAGTGGATCCCGACCAGCTGTTCGTGCGTGGCGCAGCGCAGCGCAAAGCGGCCACCATCTGCCGGCACTGCCCGGTCCTGATGGAGTGCGGGGCGGACGCCCTGGACAACCGTGTCGAGTTCGGTGTGTGGGGCGGCATGACCGAGCGGCAGCGTCGTGCGCTGCTGAAACAGCATCCGGAGGTGACTAGCTGGGCGGACTTCTTCCGCGTGCAGCGATCACAGAAGATTGCGATGTAGCCAGTATCCCTTACTCAGATCCCCCCTATAGGCAGAACGGATCGAGCCCGCGGAAGCGGGCTCGATCCGTGTCCGGGGTCAGATCGGGCAAAAGTCGCACTTGGGTCGAAAGACCCCGGGCGTGTCAGGCGGACTTGGCAGCCGCCTCAGGCGGATTCGGCAACCCCGGCTTCGACGAGCTGGTCGCCGACGGCCCGCAGGGCCTCCAGGTCCGCGACCTCGAACGGCAGTGCCGTGACCGCGACGATCGGGACGCTCGGATGCGCGCCCGTGAACCGGTGCAGCAGATGCTGTTCGCGCTTGGCGGTCGCCGCACGCTGCGCGTGAATACGCAGCACCGCGGCCGCGAGCGACTCGGGAGTCTCGGGTGCGTCGTCCGGATTCGTGCCATTACTCGGTGTCTCGGGGGCTAGACGCTCCGCGGCCACCTGCGCCTGTTCGGCCGACAGCGCGCTCAGCACCGGATGCGTCCGGTTGAGCACCAGACCGGCCAGCGGCATCTTGTCGTTGGAGAGCCGATCCACGAAGAAACTGGCCTCGCGCAACGCATCCGGCTCGGCCGCGGCCACCACCACGAAGTGGGTGCCCGGCCGCGACAGCATGGCGTAGGTGCGGTCGGCGCGATCCTGGAAGCCGCCGAACATGGATTCCAATGACTGCAAGAAGACACTGGCGTCTTTGAGCAACTGCCCGCCGACGATGGTCGAGACCCCGCGCAGGGCCAGGCTCATCGCGCCCGCGACCAACTTCCCGACCCCGCGGCCCGGGGCCATGATGACCCGGATCATCTTGCCGTTGAGGAAGGTTCCGAGCCGCTTCGGCGCGTCCAGGAAGTCCAGGGCATTGCGCGAGGGCGGGGTGTCGACCACGATCAGGTCCCACTCCCGCTTGGACGCGAGCTGCCCGAGCTTCTCCATCGCCATGTACTCCTGGGTGCCACCGAAGGAGGACGCGACGGTCTGATAGATCGGGTTGGCGAAGATCTGCTCCGCCTTCTCGGGAGTGGTGTGCTCGAGCACCATCTCGTCGAAGGTGCGGCGCATGTTCAGCATCATGGCGAACAACTCGCCCTTGGCATCCGGCCCGAGTTCGACCTGCTGCGGGACGTTTCCGAGATCGCTCACGCCCAGCGACTGGGCCAAACGGCGGGCGGGGTCGATGGTGAGCACCACGACCTTGCGACCGGCCTCGGCCGCGCGCAGCGCGATGGCCGCGGCCGTGGTGGTCTTGCCGACGCCACCGGAACCGCAGCACACCACGATGCGGGCCGCCGGATCGGCGATGATCTTCGAAACATCCAGGGGCACAGTGCCTGCCGGAACGACCATGACTAGCGAACCCCCTGGGCGCTCAAGACTTCGGCCAGCTCGTAGAGCCCGCCCAGATCCATGCCGTCGGTCAGCGACGGCAGGTACAGCCGCGAGATGTCGACCGCGGAGAGTTCCGCGGCGCTCTCGTCCTGGGCGGCCAGCCGCGCGGAATGCTCCACGGCCTCGGCGACCAGGCCCTGGAAGTCGGCCTCGGACAGGGTGATTCCGGCCTCGGCGAGCCCGGCCTTCAAGGCGTCGGCGTCGAGGTCGCCCGTCGCGGCGCGTTCCCGGACCGCGCGCGGCAGGTAGCCCTCGCTGGCCCGGTTCACGATCACGGTGCCGATGTTCAGGTCATTGGCGGTGAGTTCGGCGATGGCATCGGCGGTTTCCTGCACCGGCAGCGCCTCCAGCAGCGTGACCAGGTGAATCATGGTCTGCGGCGAGTGCAGGAGCTTGGACACACCCTCGGCCTGCGAGGCGATCGGCCCGCCGCCCGCGATCTCGGCCATGGCCTGGGTGACGTCCAGGAAGCTGGCGATGCGGCCGGTCGGGGGCGCGTCGATGACGATCTCGTCGTAGACGGGCTTACCGGTCTTCTTGTCGACCCGCACCGCGCATTCCTTGATCTTGCCGGTGAGGATGACGTCGCGCAGGCCCGGCGCGATGGTGGTGACGAACTCGATGGCCCCCACCCGCTTCATGGCGCGACCGGCGAAGCCGAGGTTGTAGAACATGTCGAGGTACTCGAGGAAAGCGTGCTCGACGTCCAAGGCCAGCGCCAGCACTTCGCCGCCGCCGTCCGCCGCGGCGATGCGAGTCTCGGTGGGCGGCAACGGCGGCAGGTCGAACAGCTGCGCGATGGACTGTCTGCCCTCGACCTCGACCAGCAGAACTCGGCGCCCACCCGCCGCGAGTGCCAGTGCCAATGCCGCGGCGACCGTCGACTTACCGGTCCCACCCTTGCCGGACACATAGTGCAAGCGGGCCTTGTCCGCACGCTCCGGCCACCCTGCTTCGACCCCCGGCTCAACCGAAACGGGCACTGCTATCGGTACTCCCACGCTCGCGAGCCTATAACCCGTTCCGGATTCTCGCCCATAGGCTCGGCGAACTGTCTGATACACCACTGTCTCTTGCGGCCGGGGCTACTCTCACCCCATGAGTGAACGGACCGCGTGGGAGTACGCGACTGTGCCCCTGTTGACCCATGCCACCAAGGCCATTCTGGACCAGTGGGGTTCCGACGGCTGGGAACTCGTCTCGGTGCTGCCCGGTCCCACCGGCGAACAGCATGTCGCCTACCTCAAGAGGAGGAAGAGCTGATGACGTGGCAGGAGAATCTGAAGAAGCTCGGACTCGAACTGCCCCCGGCTCCGCCGCCGGTCGCCGTCTACGTGCCGGGCGTGCGCAGCGGTAACTACGTTTACACCTCCGGTCAGCTGCCGTTCGTGAACGGGCAGCTGCCGCTGACCGGCAAGGTCGGCGCCGAACTCACCATCGAGCAGGGCGCCGAGATGGCCAAGCTGGCCGCGCTCAATGCCCTTGCGGTGGTGCACGATCTGGTCGGACTCGACAATGTGGTGCGCATCGTGAAGGTCGTCGGTTTCGTGGCTTCCGCGCCCGGCTTCAACGATCAGCCGCTGGTCATCAATGGCGCGTCGGAGCTGCTCGGCGAGGTGCTCGGCGAGGCGGGCGTGCACGCGCGCTCCGCGGTCGGCACCTCGGAACTGCCCAAGAACACCCCCGTCGAGGTGGAACTCATCGCCGAAGTGCGCTGAAAGCGCTTGGCGCACAATCGAAACGCGGTGGGTCCAACCCTGGACTCATCGCGTTGTGTGTATTAGGACGAGAAGATGACCCTCACGCATCCCGCGTATGAGCAACTGCGGCAAGTGACTCCGTCCGCCGCCGTCGTGCTGGCCGACAATCCCAACGGAATGACGTTGCAGGGCACCAACACCTGGCTGTTGCGCGCACCCGGCGCGACCGAATACGTGCTGGTGGATCCGGGGCCGAAGGATCGCAAGCACACCGAGGCGCTGGTCCGTGAGACCGGCGGTGAGATCGCGCTGACGCTGATCACCCACAAGCACCACGACCACACCGGCGGCATCGACCACCTGGTCAAGGCCACCGGAACGCCGGTGCGGGCCAAGGACTCCGAATTCCTGCGCGGCTCGGGCACGGTGCTGACCGACGGCGAGGTCATCGAGGCCGCAGGGCTGCGCATCACGGTGCTGGCTACTCCCGGGCATACCGAGGATTCGCTGAGTTTCCTGATCGACGGACCGGACGGCGAACGGGCGCTGCTGACCGGCGATACCGTGCTCGGTAGTGGTACGACCGTGCTGGAGTCCTGGAGCGGCGCGCTGGCGGCCTACCTGGACTCGCTGGATCGGCTGGTGGCGGTCGCGCCGGGGCGGCATCTGCTCCCGGCCCACGGACCCGACCACCCGGACGCGGAACCGGTCATCCGGTACTACATCTCGCATCGCGAGGAGCGGTTGAACCAGGTGCGGGCCGCGCTGGAGAAGCTCGGGCCCAAGGCCGGATCGCTGCGGATCGTGGCGGAGGTCTACGCCGACGTCGATAAAAGGCTCTGGCCCGCGGCCCAGAGCTCGGTGAAAGCGCAGCTCGAGTACCTGCGCGCACGGGGTTAGCAACCACGAAAGGACCGGGCATCACCTGCGGGGTGATGCCCGGTCCTTTCGTTATGGCTCTTTTTACCGCGCCCGGCGGGCCAACCGCTCCGAGTCGGAGATCAAGACGCTCTTGCCTTCCAGCCGCAGCCAGCCGCGGTGCGCGAAGTCGGCCAGGGCCTTGTTCACGGTTTCGCGGGAGGCGCCGACCAGCTGGGCGATCTCTTCCTGGGTCAGGTCGTGGGTCACGCGCAGCGCGCCCGCTTCCTGGGTGCCGAAGCGCTGAGCCAGCTGCAGCAGCGCCTTGGCGACACGACCGGGGACATCGGTGAAGATGAGGTCGGCCAGGTTGTTGTTGGTGCGGCGCAGGCGGCGGGCGAGGACCCGCAGCAACTGCTCGGCGATCTCCGGCCGCTGGTCGATCCACGCCTTGAGGGCGTCCCGGTCCATGGTGACCGCTCTGACCTCGGTGACGGTGGTGGCCGTCGAGGTCCGCGGACCCGGGTCGAAGATCGACAGCTCGCCGAACATGTCCGACGGCCCCATGATCGTCAGCAGGTTCTCGCGACCATCGGGCGAACGGCGTCCGATCTTCACCTTGCCGGAGGTGATGATGTACAACCGATCTCCGGGTTCGCCCTCGTTGAAGATCACGTGGCCGCGCGGGAAGTCAACGGGCTGCAGCTGTTTGGCGAGAGCCGCCACCGCGGTGGGCTCGACGCCTTGGAAGATGCCTGCTCTGGCGAGGGCCTCGTCCACGAATGTGCTCCTTATGGGAAATGGCTCTGTCCTGGACCGAAACGACTCGGCCGACAGTGCAGTCTACTTTGCAATACCGCCGGGTAGTGATAGACACCACGCGCCGAGCTCATTCTCAGACACGCGGAGCCCCAGTACGCGCCACACAATGACGGTTTCGCGACACGCTTCCCTACGAATCTACGACACGCCGTGAGACCGGTGTCATGAAGATCGTAAAAAGTGGTCCGGAGCTCGTCGCCGCCGGACCACTGGAGCATTGCGCCGGCCAGCTCAGCTGGCCTGCGCCACATCCAATCCCTTGGCCGCGGGCCGGGCGCGCCGCGGACGCGCCGCCGCGGCCGGGAGACCCAGCTTGGTCAGATCGCTGACCTCGGCGTTCGTGGCTCGATCGAGGTACTGCTGGACTTCGGGGTCGGGTTCGAGAAGCTTGCGAAGCCGATTCTCGACCCGTTCCATCACCAACGCGAACAGCATCAGCGCTATCGGAAACAGCACCACAGCGAGTCCTTGCATAGGCAGCAGTAAACACGCCGAAGGTCTCAGATGGAACACGGCGGGTACTCAGCCCGGTTGTGGCGCAGGGGTGGTTCCGTAAGGTGGACGCGTGCGTGTCTCTGAATCCAACGCGGCCGTGACCGGGGCAGACCCGGATAATTCGGGCGTTTCCGCCGGTGCTGACGCGGCTTCGGCTGATGTCTCGGATGCGCCACGGTTCTCGCGGCCGAGTAAAGCGAACAAGCGCGCCAAGGAGACTCGGATCGGCCTGGTACGCAGGGCAAGGCGCATGTATCGGGATATGACCGCCGAGTTCCCAGATGCGCACTGTGAGCTTGATTTCACTACGCCCCTCGAATTGGCGGTCGCCACAATTCTTTCCGCGCAGTGCACCGACGTGCGGGTCAACCTGACCACGCCCGCGCTCTTCGCGAAGTACCGCAGCGCGGCCGATTACGCCGGGGCCAATCGGGCCGAGCTCGAGGAGTACATCCGGCCCACCGGCTTCTACCGCAACAAGGCCAATTCGCTGATCGGGCTGGGCCGCGAGCTGGTGGAGCGCTTCGACGGCGAACTTCCGGGCAACCTCGACGACCTGGTCACGCTGCCCGGCATCGGGCGCAAGACGGCGAATGTCGTGCTCGGCAATGCCTTCGATGTCCCCGGCATCACCGTCGACACCCATTTCGGGCGGCTGGTGCGGCGCTGGAAGTGGACCGACGAGGAAGACCCGGTCAAGGTCGAGCACGCCATCGGCGAACTCATCGAGCGCCGGGACTGGACCATGCTGTCGCATCGCGTGATCTTCCACGGCCGCCGGGTGTGCCACGCCCGCAAGCCCGCCTGCGGGGCGTGCCTGCTCGCCAACGAGTGTCCTTCCTACGGTGCGGGACCCACCGATCCGACCGAGGCGGCCAAGCTGGTCAAGGGCCCGGAGACCGAGCATCTGCTCGAGCTGGTGGGGCTGTGAGCGCCGGATCGGCGATCGCCGCCGCGGCTATCCCAATCGGTAGGTGTCGATCGCGTTGGTGCGGTAGAAGAACTCCGCCTCCTGATCGGTGGCGTCGGTGCCGACGATGTGATCGATCGCGGCCACCAGCTCGGTGTAGGTCCCCGCCATCGAATCCACCGGCATGTTCGAGGCGAACATCAACCGCCGCCACCCCCACAGCGACACACTGGATTCCAGCCAGTACTCCAGCGTCGGCCACGCCAGATTCGGGCAGATCAACCCGAACCCGGACAGCTTGCACAGCCACTGGGTTTCCTTGGCCGCCAACGAGACCGCGTTGTGCCAGGCCGTCTTCTTCGCCTCCGAATGCCCCTGCGGGAATCCGAGATGCTCGAGCACCACCCGCAGTTGCGGATACCCCGCCAGGAAATCGATCCAGTCCAGGATCTCCTCAGGCTTGGCCACCAGGTCGAACACCGCGTCGTGTTCCTGCAACCAGCTCGCGAGCGTCTCGGCCGCAGCCGTATTCGGCGCCAACCCTTCGAAAACCCGCACCCCCCGGAACCGTTCGGTTCGTGCCTGCCGGTCGAGATGCTCGACCATCTCCGCCCGCGGCAGCCGCGCGTCCACCGCCCCGACGATCGCGAACGCCCGCGAATCGCTCTCGGCAATCCCATCCACCCACGGTGTTTCCTCCAGATACGCGTACGGCGCGGTGGTCGCCGACACGTGCACCATCCCACTCACCTCGACCCCACCGAGCCCCCGCTCGAAGTCCGGCAGCAGGAAATTACGTGCGATCTCAGGCTTTCCGGCGTCGACGAATCGGGCCAGGCCCGGATACCAGGCGTGGGAGCCGGTGTCCCACAGGTGCATGTGGGCGTCGACGAGGGGCACGGTGGGCATGTCTGCAACTCCTATTGCATGGTGATGCCGCCGCTGACGCTGATCAGCTGGCCGGTGACGTAGCTGGCTTCCGGGCTTGCGAGCCAGGCGATGAGGGAGGCTACTTCGTCGGGTCGGCCGAGGCGTTTGAGGGGGATGGCTTTTTCGAGGGCGGCGAGGGTGGCGCGGTGATCGGCCATGGCGTGGGCGACCATTCGGCCCTCGAGGGGGCCGGGGCAGACCACGTTGACGGTGATGTGGTGGCGGGCGACTTCGCGGGCCAGGGACTTTGCGAAACCGAACAGTCCGGATTTTGAGGCGGCGTAGACGGTTTCGCCGGACGCCCCGGCGCGCGCGCCGTCGGAGGCGACGAAAACGATGCGCGCGGACTCGGTCTCCAGCATGCCGGGCAGCAGGAGTTGGGTCAGTCGCATCGGGCCGCGCAGGTTCACCTGGAACATGAGATCCCAGGCCAGGGTTCCGCTGTCGAGGAACGGTTCCACCACCGCGACCCCCGCACAGTGCACGATGGACGACACCTGACCGCCGACGGCCCGCACGGCCGCCTCGATGCTGTCCTCCCGCGTGAGATCCAGTTCCAGTGCGGCAGTGCGCACTCCATGCTCCGCGGCAAAGGCCCCGAGCTCCTGCGCGCATTCCCGCGCGGCGTCGATATCGATGTCGGCCACCCAAACCGACTGCCCCGCCCCGACCAGACGGCGCGCCACCGCCCGCCCGACATCCCCCGCCCCGCCGGTCACCAACGCCCCCGGCACATTGCCGCCCGCCCCGCCACCACCCACTGCGTCACCCTGTTCCACTGTCCTCGAATCCCTTCGGATTCCATGCATAGTCGGTCAGCGTCCATTACGCGACACATTGTCCGCGATTCGCTTGCGGATGCCGCGCGGGCGATGAATTCCGCTCTCCCGGTTCGTCTATTCGGTATGACGAAAGTTCTGTGGCATATCACCATGTCTTTGGATGGGTTCATCGCGCCCGAGGACGACTCGGTGGAGTGGATGTTCGGGCACGGGGCCGCGGGGCCGCTCGGGGTGGAGACGATGGAGCGAACGGGGGCGGTGCTGTCGGGGCGGCGCGGATACGACCTCGGAAACCGGCCCGGCGGCGGGGACCGGAAGTTGTACGGGGGCATGTGGTCCGGGCCGGTGTTCGTGCTGACGCATCGGATCGAGGACGTGCCAGAGGATCCGGCGGTGACCTTCCTGTCGTGCGGTGTCGCGGAGGCGGTGCAGATCGCGGGCGAGGCGGCGGGGGAGCGGGAGGTCGGGGTGTTCGGGGCGAATCTGGCGGGGCAGTGCCTGGCGAAGGGACTGATCGACGAGATCGTGGTGCACGTGGTGCCGATCCTGCTCGGAGGCGGTGTGCGGCTCTTCGACGGGGATATGCGGGTGCGGCTGCGCAAGATTCGCTGCGATGATCCGGGACAGATCACCGATCTGCGGTTCGCGGTCGAGGGCGCCGGTTAACGCAGACACCGTCTCCGGGGATCTGCGTTACGGTGAGCGGCATCGGGACGTGGTCGGAGAGTAGGCAGGGCTGTGGGGCGGACACTCGCGCAGGGGCAGGTATTCGCGGGGTACACCGTGGAGCGGCTGCTGGGCGTGGGCGGAATGGGCGAGGTGTATCTCGCCCAGGATCGGGACCTGCCGCGGCCGGTCGCGCTGAAACTGCTGGCGGCGGGCAAGGCCGACGATCCGGAGGTGCGCGCCCGGTTCCTGCGTGAGGCCGATACCGCCGCGCGGCTGTCGCATCCGAACATCGTCGCGGTGTACGCCCGCGGCACCGACGAGCACCGGCTGTGGATGGCCATGCAGTACGTCGAGGGCACCGACGTGTCCGCGGTGCTGCGCGACGGCCCGATCCGGGCGGATCACGCGGTGCGCATCCTCGGCGAGACCGCGCGGGCTCTCGATCACGCGCACCGCGCGGGCGTCCTGCACCGCGATGTGAAACCGGCGAACATCCTGCTGGAGTGGGGGCCGGATCAGCATGTGTACCTGGCGGACTTCGGGATCGCCAAGGCGGTGGACCACACCAGCGCGCTGACCCGCACCGGCGAGATGTACGCCAGCTTCCAGTACGCCGCGCCCGAACAGTTCGAACTGCGCACCGATATCGATCACCGCGCCGACGTGTACGCGTTGGGCTGCACGCTGTTTCACATGCTCACCGCGCGGCTGCCGTATCCGGGGGAGACCACGGCGCAATTGGTGGCCGCCCACCTCGGCGGGGACATTCCGCGGCCGAGCCGGGTGAATCCGGGCGTGCCCGCGGCTTTCGACGAGGTCATCGGGCGCGCCCTCGCCAAGAATCGCGACGAGCGTTTCGGCAGCTGCGGTGAACTGGCGGCGGCGGCCGCGCAGGCGCTGAGCGCCGGAACCGGGACCGCCGGGCCGTGGAACCGTGGTGACGGGCCCGCCCGGCCGATCACCGGGCCGCTGAATCTCGCGCCGCACGCGGGGTTGGATCCGAGCCGGTTCACCGGTGCGATCACCCGGCCCAGCGTCCCCATCCAGACGAACCCGCCGACCGGTCCGTCCGGTCTGCTGCCGACGCAGATCAATTCGCGACCGGGGCAGCCGGTGTCCCAGCGATCCGATACACCAGCGGGCACGTTCACCGACCGACCGGGGCAGAACGGCCCACTGTGGCAGTACTTCTCGCAGCCGGACCTGCCTGCGTCGTCCGGGAGCGGCCCGCATCCGGTGGATGCCCCGCCGGCCCAGTTCGCGTCGCCCAGCTCCGCGCCCGTCACCGTCCGGCCCCGGCGTCGGCGTACGCTGCTGATCGCGGCCTTCGTCGCCCTGCTCGCCGTCGCCGGTGGGCTCGGCATCGGATTCGGCACCGGCGCAATCCATCTCCGCTTCGGCGCCGGGGCACAGCCAGGCGCAGTCACGTCCGGCGGCACCGGGCCCGGCGGCACCCAGGCACCCGCCCCCGAGGGTGCCTCCCAGGACGCCGCCACCAAGGCCGCCTGCGCCTACGGGGAGCTGTTGAACACCTATGACTACAGCAACGGCGACGGCTGGCAGACCAAGGTCGAGGACGGGGCGACCGGATCCTGGAAGAGCCAGGCGCAGACCTACCTACCGGCGCTGCGGCTGCTGGTGGAATCGGGCACGCCCACCCGCTCGCCCAGCGGCAAGTGCACCGTCACCGGCGGCAGCGGCACCCATTACGAATTCAGTGGTGTTTTCGACCTGGTGGACACCGTGAACGGCAAGGACGCCAACCAGCGGACCCAGACCATCCCGATGACCATGGATTACGTGGACGGCCGCTGGCTGTGCAGCAAGATCTCCATCCCCGGGCTGACCGGCTGACCGCCGTCGCCGGATGAGCGTGCGGACGAACCGTTTTCGCGTGTGCAGACGGTGATCGCTCGTATAGCGCGCCGGACTGGTCGTGCGATAGATTCGCTCGGAATTGCTCGGGCCGCCATCGGAAGGAATCGGGCGTGGGGAACTCTGGCGCGGGGGACGGTGCCGGGACAGTGCGGGTGCTCGTCGACAACGGCGAGTACGGACTCCGCAATCGCGGAGACATCGCGATGATGGTGATGACGGTCGAACGCCTGCGGGCGCGCTGGCCGCAGGCGCGGATCGGCATGCTCACCGACGCGCCACACCTGCTGCGCGGCGTGGTGCCGCATGCCGAACCCGTGGTCGCGCACACCGGCGGCCATTGGGGCAGAAGCGGATTCGCGGGCCTGCTCGACGAACAGGCGGGCATTCACCTGCTCGGTCCCGCCGCCACACAGTGGCGTGCCGCGACCGATGTGCCGCTGCGTCAGCTGCGCGGCGTCACCGACCGGGTGCGCAAGGAGGTGCGCCGGTTCGTCACGGCGGAGCCCGCAATCGCCGCCCTGCCGCCGGTGCCGGGCGCGGTCGCCGAGGCGGATCTGGTCATCGCCCTGGGCGGCGGGTACCTCAACGACGGCAGCCGCCACCAGGCGCACCGGACTCTCGCGCTGCTGGAAGCCGCTCAGCGCCAAGGCATTCCGAATGTGCTGATCGGTCAGGGTCTGGGACCCATGGGTGATCCCGCGCTGCGTCGCCGTGCCGCGGAGGTGCTGCCGGGCGCCGACCTCATCGCCGTGCGCGAGCGTCTGCGCGGGCCGCGATTGCTGGCCGAACTCGGCGTGCCCGACGAACGGGTCATGCTGACCGGCGACGACGCGGTCGAATTCGCCTACCGGCTGCGGCGTCCCGGCATCGGCACCGATCTCGGTGTGTCCCTGCGCATCTCGGACAGCACCAAGGTGAGCGACTCGGCCCGCGACACCCTCGGAACGGTGCTGCGCCGCGAAGCCGCCGCCCTCGACAGTGCGCTGGCCCCGCTGATCGTGTCCGAACACGACGACGAGGACCGCCGCCACACGCTGCCGCTGGTGACCGGCGCGGCCCGCACCCGGCCCGCCATCGGCCGCGCGGGCACCGCCCAGGAGGTGGTGCGTCAGGTCTCGCGCTGCCGGGTGCTGGTGACCAGCGCCTATCACCTCGCGGTCTTCGCGCTCTCCCAAGGTATTCCGGCGGTCGCTGTAACGGCGTCGGAGTACTACGACGACAAATTCTATGGATTGGCTGACATGTTCGGCGCGAATGCCGACGCGGCCGGTCTGCGGATCGTGCACCTGGACGCGGACAACCTCGACACCGAATTGACACGTGCGATTCGGCAGTTGTGGGAATCCGCACCGGAATTGCGGGATACGCTCCAGCAGAAGGCAGTTGAGCAGATCGATGTCGGCCGCGCGGGTCTGGATCGGGTGTACGGGCTCGTGGCGGGAGGTGAGCGCCTGCCCAAGATCGCCGAACCAGTTCAGGGGGCATGAATGAAGAACATCTCCGTGTGCGTCCCGGCCGGCAATACCGGTCCCGCCCTGGCCGCCACCGTGGGCTCGATTCTCGAGCAGGACGTCGACGCCGAGGTGGTGCTGCTCGACAACGCGAGCACCGGCGACACCGCCGCGGTCGCGCACTCCTTCGACGACCCGCGTGTGCGTGTGCATCGCAATGAGGAGGCCCTGCCCGTCGGCGAGCACTGGAACAAGGCCGTCTCGCTGTCCACCGGCCGCTTCGTGAAGCTGGTGTGCGCCGGTGATCTGCTGTTGCCCGGCGCGCTGGGCAAACAGCTGGAAGTGCTGGGCGACAACAGCACCGCCCTGTGCTCGGCCAGATACCAGCTTCTCGATGCGGACGGAGGGGTGCGCGAGACCGATCGGGGCCTGCCCGGCCTGCTGGGCCGCCGTGACGCCCGCGCGGTCCTGCGCGCCCTCGTCCAGCGCGGCCCCGCCGACCTCGGACCCACCGCGGCCACCGTCTTCCGCCGCCAGGACTTCGACCGCGTCGGCGGCTTCCGCGGCGACCCGGGCTACCCCATGCACCCCGACCTCATCGCCCGCCTGTGCTTACTCGGCGCCTTCCAAGGCATGCCCGAAACCCTGGCCGCTCAACCGGATTCCACCCCCACCCCGGCCGGTGACGCCGCCACTCTCGCCGAAATGCTGCGCCTGCATCACCGCCTGGGCGCGGAATACCCGCAATACGTAGGCCGTGGCGCGGTCCTCGGCGGCGACCTCCGCCTGGTCCGCCTCGCCGCCGACCACGTCCGCTCCCGAACCCTGGCCACGGCCCTGCGCCGCTCCGCCTTACCGCACTGAACAGCGGCGGGCCCATGGCGACGAGGACTTCCGGCCCGCCCGAAGCGCAGGCGTCCACCGGCTTTCGGCGTGTGGTACCCAGACCCGGTAGCGCGGTGCTGTGGCCGGGCTATGTGGGCAGTACCGCGCTGTTGCGGATGCCCGCGGCGATCGTGGTGATCCGCCTGCTCGGCGGCACGTAGCGTCCCGACGGTTCTCGGGGAACCGGCCTGAGCGGGTCCGGGCGGGCGCCGAGGGGCGGCGTCCGCGCGGACCCGGCCGCTCAGATGCTCGAGAGCGGGCCGTAGGCCACGACGGTATCGCCGCTGCCGCTCACCAGCCGCACGAACGGGCGGATGGTGGTGGTGCCCAGGACACCGGTGACGGTGCCGTGGAAGCCGGCCAGGGTGATGCAGCCGTCCGTGCCGGACACGTCGCCACCGGCGGCATCCACCGACTGGATGCCGGGACCGAACCCGACATCGAGCTGAATACCCAGGGTCGGAATGAGATTGAAGACGTCGGCCTTGGCGTCCTGCCCGATCTCGAGTTCCAGGCCCGGGGTCTGGTACTGGAAGGAGATCTTGCCCGAGAGCGTGGCCGGATAGCCGACCTGGTAACCGAGGGTGATGTGGCCGTTCCACTGGGTACCGGCCGGGGCGTCGACGTGGAAACACGCCTTGCCGTTGTGAAACCACTCCCGGGTCAGCGGATTGCCGTCCAGCGGCGGCACCCAATCGATCCTGGTGTCGGCCGAGATGGCCTCGACGGTGCGCCCCTGCTGATCGACGATCTGGTTGGTGGCGTCGACGGCGGCGGCGCCCGTGCCGCCGCTCAGGACGAGGCCGACGGTGCCGGCGGCAGTGACGGCCGCGGTGCGCGAGAGCGCGGTCTTGGTGTTGCGCATGATGATTCCCATTCCCTCATCAGGTGTTGCTGCGTAGAACATACGCGTGCTTGATGATTCCCCAGTTGGTGCTGGAACGTGGGATACGTCCCCCTCGGCCGAAGATCGGCCCCACGCTGAGACTATCCCACTGAATTGTCCTGGGTGTGAGTGCAATCGAATGATCGCAGTCACAGGCCGATCGATCGCGTGCCCGGCGTGCTCATGCGCGGGCCAGGTCATTTCTGCTGGCTTTCATAGTGATTCAGGCACTTCGGTGATCCACCTCCCGTCCAGCTCCGGCCAGCGGGTGGCCACCTCGGGTAACAGGTCCGGCAGCGTCAGCAGCACTCGATCCGGTTGCGCCGCGACGAGTTCGGCCGGAGCCACGATCGGGATGTCGGTGCCGGGCATGCGGCGGCCCTGCTTGCCGGGGGAGGCGTCGGCCACCGCGGCCAGCAGGCCCCGGTGCGCGCCCGCCAGATGCAGCAGCGCCACCGCCCGCGACGCCGCGCCGTAGGCGTAAACCCGATGCCCGGCAGCGGTTTCGGATTCGAGCCAGTTGCGCAGCGCCCGCGCCTGCCGGTCGGCGGCCTCCTGCAGTCCACGCACCACCGCCGGATCGGCGACCGCGGCCTCGGCGGCCCGGATGCGCGCGATCACCGGATCGGGTTCGGCCGGTGCGTGCACGGCCGCCACCAGCACGGTGCCGCCGTAGAGGCCGAATTCCCAGGCGGTGACCGCCACCATGCCCGCCGGACGCAGCAGCGCCTGCAGCGCGTCGAGCGAGTAGTAGGCGAAATGACCGTGCCGCAACGCATTCCACTGCCCGTGCCGCACGATGGCGTGCAACGAGTGGAACTGCAGCAGCAGCACCCCGCCCGGTGCGGTGGCCGCCGCCCGCTGCGCGAACGCCACCCGCTGATGGGGTTCGTGCATGATGCCGAAGCAGTCGATCACCACGTCCGCGGGCCGGTTGGTGGCGGTGTAGCCGCGCTCGGTCAGCAACGGCAGCCAGCTGCCGCCGTGCGGGCTGCCGAATTCGCGCACCGTGCCCTCGCCGGGCAGCCAGCCCGCCGCGGCCACCCGCGCCACCGCGTCCGCGGCCTGATCCCGCAGTGCCCGCGGCTCCACCCCGCGCGGTTCGGCGGTGACCGTGTCGTCCTGGGCGAGCTGCGCCAGCCCGCACATGGCGCACAGATCCATGGCCAGCGGATGCGATGACTCGGTGCCCGCGGGAACACCGTGCAGCGGCGGAAAGTCGTCCGCCGCGGGCATTTTCCCGAGATCGAGCACCCGCACCAGCGGCCCCAGCCCGCAGCCGCGGCACCCGTAGAGCGGTTCGCCGCTCATGAGGCGGTGGCCTGGAGTGCGGCGAGCAGCTCCCGCCACGACCCGGCGCCGGCGTCGCGCGCCGACACCACGGTCACCGGCTGCGGCCAGGCGATGGCCAGCTCCGGATCGTCGTAAGCCACCCCCAGATCCTCGGCCGGGTCGTGCGGTCGGTCGATGCGGTAGCAGACGTCCGCGACCTCGGTCAGCGCCTGGAACCCGTGCAGGAAGCCGGGCGGAACGTAGAGATGCCGGAAATCGTTGTCGTCCAACAGGAATGCCTGCCGCTCCCCGAAGGTCGGCGACTCGGGGCGGATGTCGACGAGCACATCGTGCACCGCGCCGTGTGCGCAGCGCACCAGTTTCGCCTCGCCCCGGCCGGAGCGCCCGTGCATGCCGCGCACCACCCCGCGCCCGGAGCGCGATTGCGAATCCTGCACGAAGCTCGCCGCCGTCCCGGGCGTGCCGAGATGGGCGTCGAACTCCTCGGCGTCGAAGGTCCGGGTGAACAGGCCGCGCTCGTCGCGAAAGGGCTGCGGGGTCAGCAGCAGGACGTCCGCGAGATCGGTCGTCTCGATACGCACCGAGGTCACGCCCCGTTCCCGACGCGACGCAGCTCGTCGTCGAGCACCCCGGCCTCCTTGAGCGACTTCAGATGCGCCAGACGCGTGAAACGCTGGAAGAAGGCGTCGGCGGTGAGCCCGCGCGCGATGTACTCCTTGTACAGTTCGGCCGCGCCGTCGGGAATGCTCCACTGCACCTCGAAGCCGAGTTCCCTTCGGGCATAGGAGAAGTCGACCCGGTAGGAGCGCGGGTCCGCACCGCTCTCGCCGGTGATGAGCAACGTGGAATCCGGGACCGCGTCGACCACCGCCTGCGCGATCTGCGCCACGGTCAGATTGTTGGCTTCGGTGCCGATGTTGTAGGCGCGGCAGTGAATCGCCTCGATCGGAGCCTCCAGGCAGGTGGCGAAGGCCGCCGCGATGTCCTGCGCATGCACCAGCGGCCGCCACGGCGTGCCGTCGGAGAGCACCTTCACCTCACCGGTGAGCACGGCGTAGCCGACCAGATTGTTGAGCACGATATCGGCGCGCAATCGCGGCGAGAACCCGAACGCGGTGGCATTGCGCAGCGAGACCGGGGAGAAGCCGGAGTCGGCGAGGGCGACGATATCGTCCTCGACCCGCACCTTGGACTCGGCGTAGGGGGTGAGCGGACGCAGCGGCGCGTCCTCGGCCACCAGGCCGTCCCCGGCCGCCCCGTACACCGAACACGTTGAGGCGTACAGGAATCGGCGCACCCCGGCCTGCTTGGCCAGCTCGGCCAGCCGCACCGAGGCGTGATGGTTGATGTCGTAGGTGATCTGCGGGGCCAGCGCGCCGAGTGGATCGTTGGACAGCGCCGCCAGATGCACGACCGCGTCGAAGCCTTCGAGCTGTTCGGCGGTCACCTCGCGCAGATCCACGCTGATGGTCGGCGGCGCGGGCGGCGCCTCCCCGAGCACGCATTCGGCGAAATAGCCGCTGTCCAAACCGGTGACGTCGTGACCGGCCTGTTGCAGCCACGGCACCATGACGGTGCCCAGATACCCCTGATGCCCCGTGACGAGCACGCGCATGACTATGCACCTCCGAAGGTGATGGTGGCCTTGTCGAGCAGGAACGCCTCGGCGTGCCGGGCGCGGCACTGCACCCCGCGCAGCCGGGCCAGGGCGAGGAAGGACTCCTCGTCGAACCAGTCCCGATCCCGTTGCGAGGGATAGTGTTTCATCAGCAGCCCGGCCTTGCGCTCCGCGCAGCCTGCGGGCAGCGGATGGAACACCGTCGGCTGCGGGGTGTCGGTCTCCCATTTGAGGATCTCGTAGCCGAGGATCAGGTGGTCGCGAAACACGGTGGGGGCCAGCTCCGCCAGCAGCCGATGATCCTGGTGGGCGTCCCCGCGTTGCGGGCAGAACACGAGTTGCGCGTCGCCGTCGTGGCGCAGCGCGGCCATCGCCTGCTTGACCCGTTCCCAGTGCGCGGGCAGGTACCCGTCCGGCACGTCCAGGATGCGCAGGTCCAGATCGGCTCCTGGACAGAAGGATTCGAGCGCGGCCCGCTCCTCTTCCGCCCGCTCGGTGCCCGCGCCCGAGAGCACGAGCGCCCGGACCCGCAGTCCCGGCGAATTCTCCGCGAGCGTGAGCAGGGTGCCGCCCAGTCCGATGGCGAGATCATCGCAATGGGCGGCCAGCAGGGCGATTTCGGTGACCGCCGCGGTGTCGAGTCGGATCATGCGCCGCGCACGACCCCGGGCTCGGCGGCGACCGGGGCCGGGCGTTCCCACACCATCCACGGCCGATCGCCCTGCTGGTAGCCGGAATCGAGTTCGGCGCGCTCCTTGAAGGTGTCGGCGGGCTTCCAGAAGCCGTGATGCTGATACCCGAACAGGCGGCCCTGCTCGGCCAGCGCACCGCACCCGTCGGCCACCAGATCGCCGCCGGGCGGAATGTGGTCGAAGATCTCCGGGGTGAGCACGAAATAGCCGCCGTTCATCCACAGCGGCAGTTCTGTCACCGGGGTGATGGTCTTGACCTCCCCGGCCGAGTTCACATTCACGCAGTGGAACGTCGACGCGGGCGGCACGATCATCATCGACGCCGCGGCCCCGGAAGCCTGGAACTTGCCGATCATCTCGTCGAGCGGGGCGTCGGTGAGCACGTCGGCGTAGTTGGCCAGGAAGTAGGGCTCGCCCTCGAGGTGGCTGCGCACCCGGCGCAGCCGTTCACCGATGGGCGATTCCACGCCGGTGTCGACGAAGGTGATGGTCCAGTCGCTGATATCCGATTGCAGCAGTTCGACCTTGCCGTCGTGGATGACGAAGTCGTTGGACACCGACTCCTGATACGTCAGGAAGAAGTTCTTGATGTGGGTCGCGCCGTAGCCCAGGCACAGCACGAAGTCCTTGTGCCCGTAGTGCGCGTAGTAGCGCATGACGTGCCAGATCAGCGGGCGCGGGCCCACCATCTGCATGGGCTTGGGGATGGCGTCGTCGGTGCCGTTGCGCATCCGCATGCCGTAACCGCCGCAGAACAGTACTACCTTCACTTCGCTTGCCTTTCCGCATGATCGGGTGCGGCGGCATCGTCGAACGTCGCATGGTGGAGATGGGGGAGGGGATAGACGAGCTCCGTCCCCTGGTCGAGCAGATACTTCAGTTGCGCGGTGATCTCGCGCTCCAGATTCCAGGGCAGCACCACCACCACGTCCGGG
>NZ_JBSGBY010000021.1:0-32679 GCF_053601505.1 Nocardia sp. NPDC004722 | reverse complement strand
ACGGGCCGGTCCCTCTTGGAAATTCGTGGTGATGATGGACAGGCCGGTGGGCGCGGTGAACGCGGCGGCCAGGCCCTTGATGAAGCGGGTCAGGATCAGCAGGGCGGGCGAGCTCACCAAAGCGCCTGCGAGAGAAGCCAAGGCGAAGACGCCCAGGGCGATCAGGAAGACCTTGCGACGGCCCAGCAGGTCGGCGGTGCGGCCGCCCAGCAGCAGCAGGCCGCCGTAGCCGAGGACATAACCGCTGACCAGCCACTGCAGGGTGGAGGTCTGGATGTGGAGTTCGGTACCGATGGAGGGGAGCGCGACGCCGATCATCGACACGTCGAGGCCGTCGAGGAACAGCACGATGCACAGGGTGATGAGCATGCCCCAGAGCCGGCCGGTCCATTTCGTGGAATCGGCCGCGTTGCTCACTGCGGGGCGGATCTCGGTGGAAGTCACGAGAGTGGACAGTACATGCGCACGCATCAATTGCACAAGCATTTAATGCGGTTGCATGCTTTGGTCGCCGGGACTAGGATGGCCGCATGCCGAAGCCGACAACGTCTGTCGAACGGCCCGCGGTGACGTCGCTCGCACAGACGCAACCAGCGGGACTCGTGGATCAATGGCGTGATCTGCTGGCCCGGCACGCGACGACCTCGTGCGCTCTGGAAAAAGAACTGCAAGGCCGCCACCACATCGGGCTCAGCGAATTCGAAACCCTCGACCGCCTCGTCGAAACCGGCAGCGACAGCTGCAAGATGGCCGACCTGGCCAATGACATCTACCTCAGTCAGAGCGCGCTCTCGCGCACGGTGGCGCGGCTCGAGCGCGACGGACTGGTGGATCGCACGCTGTGCACCGAGGATCGGCGCGCGATCTTCGTCTGCGTGACGGAAAAAGGGCGCGAACTGCATCGACAGGCCGCGCCCACGCACCGCGAGGTGCTGGCCCAGAACCTGGCTGAGCCTCCGGAACAGTTCCCCGGCTAGACCGCCGCGCGCAGCGTCTCGATCACCGGGAGTGCCTCCACGGCAAGGGAATTCACCGCCGCGATGGCCTCCCGGTAGCGCTCCACCTCGGGTTCCTTGTCGAGGTAGGAGGAGCCGGTGAGGGTCTCCACGTACACCACCGGCGGTTCGGTGGGTTCGCCTGCGGCGGTGGGGAATTCGAGCAGGACGAAGCGGCCTGCGTCCATGCCGTGGTGATAGCCGCACTCCACCGGCAGCAGGCGCAGCCGGACATTGGGCAGCTCGGCGAGCTTGCGGAGCCGATCCAGCTGACCGCGGGTGACCTCGTCACCGCCGATGCGGTGCCACAGCACCGCTTCCGCGATCACCACGTCCAGGTGCAGCGGCGAGTCGGCCCGGGTGAGCAGCGACTGCCGCGCGGTGCGCACTCGCACTCGTCGGTCGAGCTGCTCGGGTGAGATGCCCGGGTAGGCTCCCGCCAGCACCGCCCGGTAGTACTGCTCGGTCTGCAAAAGCCCTGGGACCAACTCGTTCTCGTAGCTGGTGAGTCGGCTCGCGGCCTCCTCGAGGCCGATGTAGACCTCGTAGCCCTCGTCGATCACATCACCGAACTCGGTCCACCAGCCGCGGGCCTTGGTTTCGCGGGCCAGCGAGGTGAGCGGTTCGATGGCGTCCTCGGGCGCACCGTAGATGCGGCACATGGCCTCGACATCCAGGCTGCGCAATGAGGTCTGACCGGTTTCGATGCGCCAGATCTTGGCCTCGGACCATTCCAATCGCTGCGCCGCCACCCGGGTGGTCATGCGCGCGCGATTACGCAGGTCGCGCAGGTGTCGTCCGAGCTGCCGACGCGGCACGGTCGATCCGGTAATCCCCTGCGGTAGAGCCATTCGTCCCCCTATACCAGTGTTGCGATCGCATTGTTGCACAGGAAAACTCAGCGATCCATGGACGCGGGACGCGGCCGGATGGTTAGGATATCGACCTTTCTCCAGGTTACTTCCTGGGCGAGCGCTTGCGGAAGCGCCAGAACTGCACGGCCTGAACGTCTTTCGAAAGCTGGTTGACCGGTTCGGCCACGTCCGACAGCGCCTGGAAAAGATCGTCGGCCATGTCCGCGATGTGCGAGACCCGTCCCGCCAGCCGGGACGCGTTGAGCACGAACTCCAGCAGCAGGCGCACGGTCGCGGCGATCACCAGGCCCAGCGGAATCGCGAAGAAAACGCCGAAAACAATGCCCAGCCAGGCCGAAACCCGCCACAGCCCGATGGTTCCCACCACGGGGATGGCGACCGCGCCCGCCAGGCCGAGCAGATAGGCCAGCGGCAGCAGGGTGCGGGTGGCGGCGCGATGGAATTGCAGGTCCAGCAAGGCGCGCGCGGCGTCCACGCTCCAGGAGCCGAAAGCGCTTGGGCTGGCGAAGGGTTCGACCGGTTCCTCGGCCTCTTCCTCCTCGGCGATGCGCCGGGACATGCGGCGGGTCGCGGAGTCCTTGAAGGCGGCCCAGCGGCCCTCGGTGATGATCTCGTCGAACTCCTCGAATTCCTCGAGTTCGGCTGTGTTCCCGCCCGATTGATCGGCCATGCCGACGATCTCCTCTCCCGCAGACCTTTTCGGCGGATCCAGTGTCGCCCGTAACGCCGGGGCGGCACAGGCCGAGACAGTGTGTTGTAGAACACGTCACAGTGTTGCCCGGCATGGGGGTTCGTACACGCCGCCGGCGCCTCGGGAGGCGTTGGCGCTGGCAGGACCGCCGGGGGCACGGGAGGTCGCTTCTACGTCAATGTCACTAAAGGGTCAAAACAGACCGGACATAGGACGTTCTGAGACAGAACCGGACCGTTGGTGAAAAAGGGTGTGTAACGACCCGGACACCTCCCGCCGATACGTCGCACAGAGCAGGAACTAGATCTACCGGGGAATGGAGAAACCAGTGCGTACGACGTTTTCGTCAGCCGTTGCAGAATCAGCGCAGGACTACATCCAGCGCGGCTGGACGGTCGCCGAAACCGCCAATGGCATCTGCCTGGTCACCGACGACGAGGTATCGGGCATCGAGGTCACCGGCGACACCGCCGCCTTCGTGCGCCGCTACCTGCGCGCCAATGATCTGACCGGGCCGGTCATCGAGATCCCGGGCGCCGAGCGCCGCGAGATCCACCTGGTGACCGGACTGCGCAAGGCCGAGCGCGCCATCGAGGCGCTGCGGGCCGCGGGCGTGGTCGTCTACACCGACGGCGCGGGCATTCCGCTGCCGCCGAGCAAGCTGTCCGCCGGTGCGGCCTGCTGGGGCGTCGCCCCGCACGAGGCCCGCTGGCTCCCGCCGGTCGTCGCCATCGCCGCCGCGGTCCGCGCGGCCGCCAAGGGCGCTCCGCAGGCGGCTCGTATCGCCTCCTGACACCGGCTCGAATATCGACGCGAAACCCGCGAGTGCACCCCGGCGCTCGCGGGTTTCGCCGTATCCGGGTACAAACGTTGCAAATTCAGAGAGAGCGGACATAACGCCTCGTCATTGCGACGGGAAGAGGAATCTCGGGACTCGCGCCGATATGCTCAGATCCTGCCAACCGCAAGGCCTTTCACCGATGGTGTGACCCTCCAACATTTCGGTCCCTCGGCTGTGTGAGTCCCCCACAAGGCCGCGCGCGTCCCCCCGAGGCGATTCGGCGTGTTCAGGTGTTTCGCCGGGCGGGGTCGCGGGCGATCATTGGGTATGACCCACGTCACGGACAGCCCCCGGACATCGCTGCCACTGCTGCGCACCTGCCCGCTCTGCGAGGCCGTGTGCGGCCTCGAGCTCACACTGGACAGCGAGGACCGCATCGCCGCGGTGCGCGGTGATCACGCCGACCCCTTCAGCAAGGGGTTCATCTGCCCCAAGGGCGCGACCCTCGGACACCTGGACTCCGATCCGGATCGGCTGACCGCGCCCATGATTCGCGATCGCGCCACCGATAGCTGGCGGGCGGTGAGCTGGGACGAGGCGTTCGAGGTGATCCGGGAGCGGCTGCCGCGGGTGTCCGCGGAGTTCGGCAACCAGGCGATCGGGCTGTACCTGGGCAATCCGAACGCGCACACCGTCGCCGGGGCACTGTACGTGCCGCTGCTGATCCGGGCGCTGGGCACCCGCAGCCTGTTCTCGGCCAGCACCGCCGACCAGATGCCCAAGCAGGTGTCGAGCGGGCTCATGTTCGGCGATCCACTCACCGTCGCGGTTCCCGATCTGGACCGCACCGACTATCTGCTGATGCTGGGCGCGAACCCGCTGGAATCCAACGGGTCCCTGTGCACCGCACCGGATTTCCCGGGCCGCCTCAAGGCGCTGCGCAAACGCGGCGGGCGGCTGGTGGTGGTGGATCCGCGGCGCACCCGCACCGCCAAGCTGGCCGACGAGCATCTGTTCGTACGGCCCGGCAGCGACGCCTACCTGCTGTTCGGCATCGTGCACACGCTGTTCGCGGAGAATCTCGCCGAGTTGCGCGTCGAGGCCAACGGGCTGGACGAGATCCGGGCCGCCGCGGCCGATTTCACGCCGGAACTGGCGGCCGCGCGCAGCGGGGTGCCCGCGGAGACCATCGTGCGGATCGCGCGCGAGCTGGCCGCCGCGCCGACGGCCGCCGTCTACGCCCGGATCGGCACCTGCACGGCCGAATTCGGGACGCTCACGCAGTGGCTGGTGGATGTGATCAATGTGCTCACCGGCAATCTGGACTCCCCCGGCGGGGCCATGTTCGCCACCGGGGCGGCGCTGGGCATCGTGCGGTCGCGGCCCTTCCGGACCGCGCGCTGGGGCAGCCGGGTGCGGGGATTGCCCGAGGCCATGGGCGAATTGCCGGTGGCGACGCTGGCCGACGAGATCCTCACCCCCGGTACCGGGCAGATCCGGGCCATGGTGACCGTGGCGGGCAATCCGGTGCTGTCGGCCCCCAGCGGCGCGCGGCTGGACGCCGCCTTCGCGGGCCTGGAGTTCATGGTCAGCGTCGACCGCTACCTCAACGAGACCACCCGCCACGCCGACGTCATCCTGCCGCCGCCGCGCATCCTGCAGTCCCCGCACTACGATTTCGCGCTGCTCAACTTCGCCGTCCACAACTACGCCCGCTACTCGCGCCCCCTGGTGCCACTGGGCCCGGACGAGATGTCGGAGGCCGAGGTGATGGCCCGCCTCGCGCTGGCGATCTCCAATCAGGAGCCGCAACCCGGCCTGGATCCGCTCACGGTGATCGACGAGATCGTCATCGCGGGCACCCTGCACAAGGCTGGCGTGGCCGACCGGCGCGGAGAGTTGCTGGGCGACAACACGACCGAACAACGCTTGGACATGATGTTGCGCCTCGGCCCCTTCGGCGAGTGGGCCACCCAGCCGGACGAGACTTCCGAATGGCGCGGGAAGCTGAATCTGCGAGTGCTGCTGGACAATCCGCACGGAATCGATCTGGGACCGCTGGAGTCCCGGCTGCCCGGTGTACTGCGCACCGCCTCCCGCAAGGTGGAGTTGGCGCCCGCCGAGATGCTGGCCGATCTGGAGCGGCTGCGAGGGCGGCTGGGGGCCGAGCAGCCGGAGATGGTGCTGGTGGGGCGGCGGCAGCTGCGGTCGAACAACAGCTGGCTGCACAATGTGGGGCCGTTGATGGGCGGGTCGAATCGGTGCACGCTGCACATCAATCCGGAGGATGCGGCGCGGTTGGGGTTGAACGGGCTGGCCGTGGTGAAGTCCGCGGCGGGGACGGTGACCGTCGAGGTCGAGCCGACCGACGACATCATGCCCGGGGTGGTGAGCCTGCCGCACGGCTGGGGACACGCGGACAGCACGCAGGCGGTGGCGCGAACCCATGCCGGGGTGAACGCCAATGCGCTGACCGATGATTCGCTGGTCGACGCACCCTCCGGCAATGCCGTGTTCAATGGGGTACCGGTCACGCTGAGCCGTGCGTGACACGACCGGAGGGCCGAGCGTGACACGACAACAGGGCCGTGCGTGACGGAATTCGAACTGCTGGACGGGCTTTCGCCGCAGGAGCGGCGCGAGTTCGTCGCGGCGTGCACACCGCGCCGGTTCCGGCGTCGTGACATCGTCTGCCACGAGGGCGATCCCGGTGACTGCGTGCATCTGATCGTGAGCGGGCGGCTGATCGTGCGCGTCACCACGCCGCTCGGGCACACCGCCACCCTCACCGTGCTCGGGCCCGGGGAGATGTTCGGCGAGCAGGCGCTGCTGAGCCCGGAGGCGCGGCGCACCGCGACCATCGTGGCCGTCACCGACGCGCAGACGCTGACCCTGAACCGGGCCCAGCTCGAGCGGCTGCGGAGCGAACATCCGCAGGTGGAGCGGTTTCTCACCACATCGCTGGCGGCGCAGGTGCGGCGGTTGTCGGCGGCGGTGCTGGAGGCGCTGTACCTGCCGGTGGAGACGCGGGTGCTGCGCCGGTTGGCCTATCTCGCGACGGCGTACGGGGACGGCGCGGGCGCACCGGCGGTGATCAAGCTGACGCAGGAGGATCTGGCGTCGATGGCCGGCACCACCCGGGCAACCGCCAACAAGGTGCTGCGGGAGCTGGAGGATCAGGGCGTGGTGCGGCTGGGTCGGGGCGCGGTGACGGTGCTGGATCGAATGGGGTTGGAGCGCAAGGCGCGTAGATAGACCTTTCGGTATTTATGTTTCGTGTACCGAAGATCGACCTCAGCTAGGGGGATGACATACGGAGAATGCACCCCGAAACTCTGCAAAATGGACAAATCAGGAATGCGAAATCCCCGCGCCCCCTGGGGATCTCGCAGACCCGAGCCCCGAAACCACGGTCAGCATCCCCCCAGTTAAGGGACAAACGACTCTTGTGAGCCCTTCCGTCCGGGAGGATCCTCGCTCGGGAGCGTTTGTCCGGCCGCAGTCGAGGAAGTCCTACCAGGGCAGATACGCCGGTTCACGCATTCGCCACACGAAAATAGTTAAACCGTATAGGATTTCGGCTGGCCGTAGTTCGTGGCCGAGCCTCTTCTATCCGGTATTCAGCTACCAAAGGGGACCCGCGATGCCCGGTATCAGAAACGGCAGCGACGGCGAACGGGAACTGCAAGAGCGCTACGGTAGCGAGGAGCGGGCGCAGCGCTTCTACGACGATCAGGTGCGGGATCGCCTCAATACCCACATGATCGATTTCATCGGCCGGATGGATATGGCCTTCATCGCGACCTCCGACAAGCACGGAGAATGCGATTCCAGCTTCCGCGCCGGCAAGCCCGGCTTCCTGCATGTGATCGACGATCACACCGTGGCCTATCCGGAATACCGCGGCAATGGCGTCATGGCCAGCCTCGGCAACATTCTAGAAAACCCCCACGTGGGCATTCTCATGATCGATTTCGTGCACGATCTCATCGGCCTGCACCTCAACGGCACCGCGCGCATCGTCGACGACGCCCTCATGCGCCGCTGCGTCCCCGACCTGCCCGCCGAACAGCGCGGGCGGATACCGGAACGCTGGGTGGTGGTCGATGTGGAGGAGGCCTACATCCACTGCCGCAAGCACATTCCGCACCTGGTTCCGGCGCAGCGCGAAGCCCGGCAGTGGGGCACCGACAATATGCGCGCGAAGGGCGGCGACTACTTCCGGGCCAAGGAAGAGAACAACGCCCTCGTCGACTCCTAGCGGGCGCCGCCGCCTAGTGGATCTTGAAGATCACGGCCCGCTGGACGATGAAGTTGATCACGGTCGCGGTGCCCTGCGCGACGCAGAACGCGAAGAAGATCCGCCACCAGGCGTCGGGCAGCGCGTAGTAGCAGACCTGGTTGATGCCGACCTGCAAGGCGAAGGTCACCGCGTAGAGCGCGATGACCGCGATGAAGCGTTTGCGGCTCGGCTCGGCCTTGAAGGTCCAGCGTCGATTGATCAGGTACGCGGTGGTCGTGCCCGCGATGAAGCTGATCGACTTGGCCACCGGCAGCGGCAATCCGACCAGTTTGAACAGCAGCGTGTACAGGCCGAAGTCGACGATCGCCGACAGCCCGCCGGTGACCGCGAATCGAATGATCTGCGTCTTGAGATCAACGTCCGTACCACCCGGTTCGTCGACGAGGGGCAGCTCGGGCGGCAGGGGCAGATGGGGTTCCGCGGTCACAAAGCAGAAGAGTAATGCCCGGGACAAAGGACACAAGCCTCGAGACGGTTATGCCTGTAGCCTCTATGCCGATGTCCACGAAAGCTCAGACCACCGACGCGGCCGCCGCCGAGCCCAGCTCAGCGGACGAGAGCCCCGTCGTAGGCAAAGACACAGAGGGCACTTCGGCGCAGGGTTCGTTCGACCTGCCGACGCAGACCCGCCGCCTGACCGGTTGGGGTCGCACCGCAGCCACCACCTCGGAAGTGCTCTCCACCAATGACCCGGAGTTGATCGCCAAGGCGGTCGCCATGGTCGCGGAGGACAACGACTCGAAGCCCGCGCACCTGCGTCGCGGCGTCATCGCCCGCGGCCTGGGCCGCTCCTACGGTGACCACGCGCAGAACGCCGGCGGCCTGGTCGTCGACATGACCGCGCTCAACCGCATCCACCGCATCGACCGGGACTCCCGGCTGGTGGACGTGGACGCGGGCGTGTCCCTCGACCAGCTGATGAAGGCGGCGCTGCCGTTCGGCCTGTGGGTTCCGGTGCTGCCGGGCACCCGGCAGGTGACCGTGGGCGGGGCCATCGGCTCCGATATCCACGGCAAGAACCACCACAGCGCGGGCAGCTTCGGCAATCACGTGCGCTCGCTGGATCTGCTCACCGCCGACGGCAAGGTGCAGACCATCGGGCCGAAGAAGAACGCGAAGCTGTTCTGGGCCACCGTCGGTGGCAACGGCCTGACCGGCATCATCCTGCGCGCCACCATCGAGATGACCCCGACCGAGACGGCGTACTTCATCTCCGACGGCATCAAGACCACCACGCTGGACGAGACCATCGCGGTCCACAAGGACGGGTCCGAGGAGAACTACACGTACTCCTCCACCTGGTTCGACGCCATCAGCGCGCCGCCGAAGCTGGGACGCGCCAACGTGTCTCGCGGCCGGCTGGCGAAACTCGATGAGCTGCCCAAGAAGCTGCGCAAGAACCCGCTGAAATTCGACGCACCGAATCTGCTGACGGTGCCGGATATCTTCCCGACCTTCGCGGTCAACAAGTTCACGCTGGGGATGGTCGGCGAGGCGTACTACGCGCTCGGCGGCAATTACACCGGCAAGATCATGAACTTGACGCAGTTCTACCACATGCTCGACGTGGTCTCGGAGTGGAATCGGGCCTACGGTTCGCCCGGATTCATCCAGTACCAGTTCGTGCTGCCGCCCGAGGCGCTGGACGAATTCACCAAGATCATTGTGGATATCCAGCGTTCGGGTCATTACACGGCGCTCAATGTGCTGAAGTTCTTCGGCCCGGGCAATCCGGCGCCGCTGAGCTTCCCCATGGAGGGCTGGAACATCTGCGTCGACTTCCCGGTGCGGCCCGGCCTCAACGAGTTCGTGCGCGAACTGGACCGGCGCGTCCTGGAATTCGGCGGTCGCCTCTACACTGCCAAGGATTCGCGCACCGACGCGGAGACCTTCCACAAGATGTACCCGCGGATCGACGAGTGGATCAAGATCCGCCGAAGTGTGGACCCCACAGGCGTTTTCATGTCCGATATGGCGAGAAGGCTGGAGCTTCAGTGATCAATGCGGTAGGGAACCCGCAGTCCATTCTGCTGCTGGGCGGCACCTCGGAGATCGGCTTGGCGATTTGCGCCGAGTACCTGAAGAAGGGCCCCATGCGCATCATCCTGGCCGCGCTGCCGGGTGATCCGCTGCGTGAGGACTCGGTGCAGCAGATGAAGGCCGCCGGGGCTTCCGAGGTGCAGGTCATCGACTTCGACGCGCTCGAGACCGAGAGCCACCCGGCCGTCATCGACGCGGCCTGGGCCGGCGGCGATGTGGACGTCGCCGTGGTCGCGTTCGGCATCGACGGCGACGGCGAGATCTTCTGGCAGGACCAGCGCAAGGCCGTCATGATGGCCGAGATCAACTACACCGCCGCGGTTTCCGTGGGTGTGCTGCTCGGCGAGAAGATGAAGGCGCAGGGCTTCGGCCGCATCCTGGCCATGTCCTCGGTCGCCGGTGAGCGGGTGCGCCGCTTCAACTTCGTCTACGGCTCCACCAAGGCCGGTCTCGACGGCTTCTACCTGGGCCTCGGCGAGGCGCTGGCCAAGTTCGGCCCGCGCGTCACCGTCATCCGCCCGGGCATGGTGCGCACCAAGCTGTCCGCGCACGCCAAGGAGAACGGGCTCACGGTCAACAAGGAGGACGTCGCCCTCCTCGCGGTCGCCGCCTCCGAAAAGGGCAAGGAAATCGTCTGGGCCCCGGGCACTTTCCGCTTCGTGATGATGATCCTGCGCCACGTCCCGCGCCCGATCTTCCGCAAGCTGCCGATCTAGCTCTCAGGGGTAAACCCCTGAAACCCCGACAGACCAGCGCTGCCCCCGGTTCAACCGGGGGCAGCGTTGTCGTTATCCGAGGGACCTGATGATGGCGTCGAGCTCGGAAAGCTTCGGCTGCCAGCCGAGCTCGGCCGCAGCCTTGGCGGCGTCGACGACGAGGGTGGCGGGTTCGGGCGCAGGTGGATTGTGCGTCAACGGAACCCGCAGGCCGGTGACCCGCTCGACGGCGGCCACCACATCGAGAATGCTCGTGCCGCGCCCACTTCCGAGGTTGTAGCGCGCGAAACCGCCCGGCTCCGGGAGCCGGTGCACGGCCACGACGAACGCGGCGGCCGCATCATCCACGTGCAAGTAATCGCGCACCGCACTGCCGTCCCCGTTCACCCCCAGCGGCGTCTGTGTCCGTGCGGCGGCGAGTACCCGGGGAATTAGACGGGTCGGGTCCCGGTCGTCGCCTCCGGCCAGATTCGGCAGGCGCAGAACGGTCGCGACGAGGGCACCGCTGCGGGCTTGGGCCTCGACCACCGCTTCGGCCGCCACCTTGCTGCTCGCGTAGGGATGCGGCGGCGCGACGGGCAGGTCCTCGGTCATCGGCTGCCGCTCCGGCGACCCGTAGACAGCGCAGGTCGAGGAGTACACCAAGCCGGTCACGCCTGCCGCGGCCATGGCCTCGAGCAGGGCGATGGTGCCGCCGACATTGACCCGGAAATACCGCAGCGGGTCGTCGAACGACTCGCGCGCTCGGGTCAGTCCGGCCAGATGGCAGACCGCATCGACCCCGACGACGGCTTGGCGCAGTTCCCTGGGGTCGAGCAGGTCGGCGGCAAGAGTGCACTCCGCGCCGGGGACTTCCGCTCCGCCCGGCCGGACCATGGCGATCGGTCGGTAACCAGCCGCGTTCAAGGCACGGACAACCGCTCCGCCGAGGTACCCGCCAGCCCCTGTTACCAGCACTCGCGGACCACTCATTCGCGGGCCGATCCCGGTGCGGGGCGACCGTGAGTCGCTGCGGCTCGCTCCGAATCGCTCGATCCGGTCGGGAGAACCTCGCGCCGGGGCCTGTCGATCATCTCGAAAGGCTACCGGCCGCACGGACCCTCCTACCCGGTCCCGCACCTCGCGACCCGGTCAGCGGGCGTCCGACCGCAACCGGATCCGGGGTCCGTCGAGGGGCTGTTGCCGGGTGCGGCCCCGGTGTCGTGTTCGACGCGGGGCCGGTGACTAGGCTGGCGCGCGGTCCAGGACACGAATGCGGAGGCAGGGTGCGGATGAGCGAGCGAGTGACGCTGCTGGCGCGGCAGGCCGGTGGGGCTATCGGTGAGGCGGTGCTCGCGGCGGTGGTCGCGGGGGTCGTGGCCGCGATCGGGCTGAAGGCGTTTTCGACCGTGCACTGGCCCGCGTTCAACTCGTCCAATGTGACTCGGTCGCTGACCACCGTGGGGCAGGTGGTGGCGCTGGTCATGCTGGTCGCGGCGGTCGTGCTGCTGCGGCTGCGGAAGTGGGGGTGGCTGACGAAACTGCTTTCGTGGGGTGGGATTTCGGCGTTCGTGACGGTGACGTTGGGGATGCCGTTGGCGGCGACCAAGTTGTATCTGTTCGGGATGTCGGTGGATCAGGAGTTCCGGACGCAGTATTTGACGCGGCTGACCGACAGTGCGGCGTTGCACGATATGAACTACGTCGATCTGCCGCCGTTCTATCCGGCGGGGTGGTTCTGGATCGGCGGGCGGTTCGCGAGTCTGACCGGGATGGCCGGGTGGGAGGCGTTCAAGCCGTACGCGATCATCGGGCTGGCGGTGGCGGCCGCCATCGCGCTGGTGTTGTGGTCCAAGCTGATTCGCGCCGATTGGGCGGTGGCGGTGGCCGCGGCGACGACGGCGGTGACGCTGGCCTACGGTGCGCCGGAGGCGTACAGCGCGGTGCTCACGCTGCTCCTCGGACCGGCCCTGCTGCTGGCGTGGGGTGCGCTGCACCGGCCCGCCGAGGGCCCAGCCGACAACACCACGGAAGGCACAGTCGAGCACACCGCCGGGGGCTGGGGCGCGGTCATCGGGGCCGGACTGTTCCTCGGGCTGGCTGCCACCTTCTACAGCCTGTACTTCGTGGTCGCCGTGTTCGCGGTGTGCCTGATGGCCCTGATCGCAGCGGGATTCGCGCTGCGTGCCCGACGCAGCTGGCGAGCCCTGGTGCCGATCCTGGTGCGGCTCATCGGGATCGGCGTGGTCGCGGGCGTACTGGCGCTGACCGTATGGACGCCGTTCCTGCTGAAGTTCCTGTCCGGCAAGGCATCTCTGGGGTCCGGGTCGGCCTTCCACTATCTGCCGGAGTCGGGTTCGCGGCTGCCGTTGCCCATGACCCACTTCGACCTGCTCGGCCTGCTGTGCCTGGCCGGGACCGTCTGGCTGGTGCTGCGGGCCGCGAGCTCGCGCCGCGCGCAAGCGTTGGGGATCGGCGTGGTCGCCATCTACCTGTGGTGTCTGCTGTCCATGGCGGCGACGGCGGCGGGGACCACGCTGCTGTCGTTCCGGCTCGAGGCCCCGCTGATGGCACTGTTGTCGGCGGCGGGCGTGTTCGCCTTCGCCGAGGGCGCGCGGGCCGTCTACCAGGCACTGAGCGAGCCGGGCCGGTTCCGGTTGGCCGCGGCGGCAGTGGCTCTGGCCGGGGCCATCGGGTTCAGCCAGGGCATTCCGAATGTCCTGGCGGCCGAGATCACCACGGCCTACACCGATACCGACGGCAATGGTGCGCGCGCGGATCAGCGCAACCCGTCGGCGGTGGCGAACTACCGCGAGATCGACGCGAAACTGCTGGAGCAGACCGGGCGGCCGCGCGATCACACCGTGGTTCTCACGGCCGACACCAGTTTCCTGGCGGTCTACCCGTACTACGGATTCCAGGCTCTCACTTCGCATTACGCGAATCCACTGGCCGACTTCGCGGCCCGCACGGCCGAGATCCAGCGCTGGGGCACGTTCAAGACCCCCGATGAACTCGCCGACGCGCTCAACCACTGCCGCTGGCGGGCTCCGGACGCGTTCCTGTTCCGCAGTTCCGGTGACGACTACACGCTGCGCCTGTCGCAGGACGTGTACCCGAACGACCCGAATGTGAAGCGAATCACAGTGGCAATCCCCAAGTCCCTGTTCGATGACGCGCGCTACCGCACCACGGTCATCGGCCCGTTCACCCTCGTGGTGCGTGTCTGAACAAAAGAACGAGACAAGCATCACTTATCCACAGAAAACGGTCGATTTCTGTGGATAGGCACCGGTTTCTGTGGATAACCACGCGACTTGCCAGTGCAATCTCAGCCGAACCCGGTAGCGTGGGCCGCTGATTTGCAAGGCATCAAGGAGTCAGCGCGTGGCACAGGGGCGGGTATTCGACCGGGGGGTTGACAACGGTTCGGCGGTAACGGTTCTCGACCGTCCCGCGCCGGATACGGGTCGCCCCAAGCTCACTCGACCGCGGCGGGCGCTGCGGCGTGCCCGGCTCGCCCGCACCGATCTACTGGTGGCGACGGCATATCTGTCGCTCGCGGTGCTGGTGTTGTCGGGCCAGTGGCTGCACCCCGGTCGCGGATACCTGATCAAGAGCGGCCAGGACCAGACCATGTGGGAGTGGTTCTTCGCCGTCACCGCGCACAATATCGCGCACCTGGAGAACCCCCTCGGCACGCTGCTGCAGAACTATCCCGACGGCGTGAACATGATGGCCAATACCGCCATGTTCGGCGTCGGCGTGCCGCTCACCCCGGTCACCCTGCTGTTCGGCCCGACGGTGACCTTCGTGCTGGTGCTCACCCTGGGCCTGTTCGGCACCGCCTTCGCCTGGTACTGGCTGTTCTCGCGCGAGGTGGTGACCTCCAGATTCGCTGCGGCCGTGGGCGGTCTGTTCTGCGGCTTCGCGCCCGCCATGATCTCGCACGCCAACGCGCACCCGAATTTCGTGGTGCTGGCGCTGCTTCCGCTGCTGGCGTTGCAGATCATCCGGATGGCCAAGCGCGCGAGCGCCGCCGGTGAGATACGCAAGGCGCGACGCAATCGCGACGCGGTGATCCTGGGCCTGCTGGTGGCCTTGCAGATCGCGCTCGGCGAGGAGCCGCTGCTCATCTTCGCCCTGTCCTTCGGGCTGTTCGCGCTGGTCTATCACCTGCACACCCCGCGCACCGGCCTGCGCGAACTGCGCGCCATCACGCCGACCGTGCTGCTGGCCGCGCTGATCACCCTGGGACTCACCGAGATTCCGCTGTGGTGGCAGTTCTTCGGCCCGCAGTCCTATCGGTCGATCGACCACGGGACGATGCAGAACGACCTCAAGGCGCTATTCCAGTTCCCGTCCGAATCCCTCGGCGGGACGGTCGCGCACGGACAGAACGTGGCGATCAACCCCACCGAGGAGAACGCCTACTTCGGCTGGCCGCTGTGGATCGTGGTCGCGGTGGCCACCGTGCTGATGTGGCGCGAACGGGTGGTGCGCGCCGCCGCGGTGGTGATCGTGACGTTCTCGGTGATGTCGCTGGGCTCGGTGCTGATGATCGGCAAGCACAACACCGGAATCAGCCTGCCGTGGAAGCACTTCGAGAACATGGCGCTGCTGGACACGGTGCTGGAGTCGCGCTTCACCATGGCCGCGATCCCGGCCATCGCAGTCATCCTGGCGCTGGCCACCCAGCGCGCCCTGGACTACTGGAAGGTCTCCGCGACCGATTGGCGGCCACTGGCCCTGTTCGCCGCACTGGCCTGCGCGCTGCTGCCGCTCACCCCGACCATCCTGCCGGTGGTGCAGCGCCCGGCCACCCCGGCCTTCTTCACCGATGGCACGGTGCGGCAATACGTTTCGCACGGCTCGGTGGTGATCGCGCCGCCGCCGACCCCGCCGGATGCCCGCGCACTGCAGTGGCAGGTCAATTCCGGCTTCGAATTCCCGCTCGCCGGAGGCTATTTCGTCGGCCCCACCGGCGCGTCCAAGAAGGGCCGCTACGGCCCCGACGATCGCCCCACCGCCAGCCTGCTGATGAAGGCCCAGCGGTCCAACACCGTTCCGGTGGTGGACGACGCCACTCGCGCGCAGGCGCTGGCGGATCTGCGCTACTGGCGCGCCGATGTGGTGGTGCTGCCGCCGACCGACAATGGCGACACTCTCCGGCTGACCGTGGACCAGCTGCTCGGCTTCCCCGCCACCTACGTCGACGGCGTGTGGCTGTGGGACGTGCGCGGGCTGGTGTAGACGGTGCTCAGCCGGTCTTGTGGTAGGTCACGAAGCCGCTGACCGTCAGCGCACGGGTGATCACGCCATTGCTGAGCACCAGTTCGTGTGTGCCCTGGACCTGACAGCCGGTGATGCCGGAGTCGAGCGTGCCCGCGCCGAGCGTGATGTCACCGGTGCTGGGCACCCCGAGGAGCCGGTAGTCGAAGACGCAGATCACCTGGCCGTTGGTCAGAATTGTCGAGGTCACGACCGGCTGGTTCAGTTCGCCCTGGCGGATGCTGAGGCGATAGGCGTTGGCGTTGGCGTCGCTGGAGCCCGACCATTCGCCGAGGAAGTCGGCGGGCACCTTCCCGGCCGGTGCGGGCGGCGTGGTGGCGGCGACGGTGGAGGTGATCGGCACCGCCGTGGCCACGGTCGGCACCGCCGCCGACAGTGGTGCGCCGCTGGGAGTTCCGTGACTCTCCAGGTCCGCGACCACCCAGACCGCGCTGCCGCCGATCACCGCCGCGGCCAGCACGGCGAGCAACCCGATGAGGATGCCGCGCCCGGTGCCGGGCGTGGAGCGCAGCGGCTCGGGCGCCCGATGCCGGTGTGGCACAGCGTCTTCGGCAGGCGGCGCGCCCGGACCGTAGACGACGCCGTAAGCGTCGGGATCCGCGGCGTAGTGCCCCGGTCCCAGCATGGTCGGGTCGGTGCGCGGGGAGCGCGGCATCGCGGGATTCGTGCCCGGCGAACGCAATATCGTCGGGTCGGTGCGCGGTGAGCGCAGCACCGTCGGATCGGCCGCGAAGCCGAGCGGCGGGGTGGCGAACGAGGTCGTGGCGGCGGGTGCGCGCCACGCCGCCCAGGCCGCCTCGGTGAAATCGGTGCAGCTGCCGAATCTTTCGTCCGGATACTTCGCCAGCGCGCGATCGAAGACCGCGTCGAGGCTCGGCGGCAGGTCCGGCCGCACCTGGGTGACGTGCAGCGGCGGCGTGCCGGTGTGCGCGAGGATCAGGCCCGCCAGATCATTGGCCAGGAACGGCCGCGATCCGGTGATCAGCACGAAAAGCGTGCAGGCCAAGGAGTATTGGTCGGTGCGCGGATCGAGGTAGCGCCCCGACACCTGTTCGGGCGAGGCGAAGGCGAAGGTGGCGGAGATGTCCCCGGTCTTGGTGACATAGGTGGTCTCGTCGCGCAGCCGGGCAATGCCGAAGTCGGTGAGCAGCGCGCGTTCCGGCCGCCCGTCCTCGGCCGGGGAGAGCATGATGTTGGACGGTTTGACGTCGCGGTGCAGCACCCCCTTGCCGTGGGCGTAGTCCAGGGCGGCGGCGACACCTGTACCGATGCGCAGCGCCCGTTCCGGGGACAGGCCCGAAAGTTCGTCCGCGTCCGGCCCTTCCACGTATTGCATGGCGATCCACAGTCGCCCGTCGTCGAGGCCCCGGTCGTAGACCGAGACGATGTTCGGGTGATCGAAGCGGGCGGTGATGTCGGCCTCGCGTTCGAAGCGCCGCCACCCTTCCGCGTCCGCGTTCACCTCGCTGCGCTGAAAGACCTTGAGGGCGGCCAGCCGCGGTAGCCGGGGATGGCGTGCCGCGTAGACCGTGCCCGATCCCCCGGCGCCGATCCAGCGCTCGATGACATATCCGGCGATGTCCTCGCCCGGCTTCAGATCGGACATGACGCACACCTACCTACTTCAAGGGAGCCCTTTCGAGCCAGTCGGTCAGGAGGCTGTTCACGGTGTGCCCCGGCCAGCGCAACACCATGACGAAGCGGGATCTCGGATCCCCGTCCGGGAACGAGACGGCGGCGAGCACGCGATGGGCCTCGGTGTCCTGGGTGGTGGACGAGTCCACGGCGGCCGAGAGGGTGACGGTCAGCTGGCCCGCCACATCGTCGTGGTCGACCCCGCGGACAGTGGTGGCGTTGTCGGCGAAGAACAGCTGGGCCACCGATTGCCCGGGGCGAGTATCGAAGTCGATGACGTCGAAATGGACCTGACCGGTGGCGTCGTCGGCATTGCAGCGCACCCGGTGCGCGCCCTGCGCAGACTCACCGGGCCCGGGATCGCGGGGCTGGCACGAGGCTCCCTGCCAGCCCACGGCGGTGCCGGTGGAGGCGAGCTGGCCGACCAGGCTGGGGAAGGCGCGGGCGATGGCGGTGTCGTCGCGGCCCCACGACGCGACGACGGAATCGGCGCTGGTGTACGTGATCAGCCCGCTCACATCGGTTTTGCGGCTGATGCGGCCGTCCGGCAGCAGGGTGAGGGTGGTGGGACCGTTGGCCTTGCAGGCATTGGCCGGTTCCCGGACCACGATCTCGGAGGTGCCCACGATCAGCCGGTCGCCGTCCGCGGGCGCACCGTCCAGGGGTGCGGAGAACTCGCAGTGGAACGGACTTCCGTTGGGCAGCACGCCATCCACGCGATTGGACAGCACCGGGTCGCCGACCTTGGCCTGCTGCACGGTCAGCCGGTAGTTGGTCTGGCCCTCGGTGGCCAGCCAGGTGCCGACGAAGCGGGACGGGACCAGGCCACCGGCGGCCGGGGCGGGCTGCTGCGGGCCCTGGTGGACAGCGAAGGCCACGACGGCGGCGGTCACGGCGGCGACCGCGATCGGGATGAGGGTGCGGCGGTGGAACAGGCTGCGCCACAGCTGTTTCCGGCGCTGTGGACGGCGCGGCGGCGGGTGCGGGAGCAGCCGGGCCGGGGCGGTGCGGGCCAGCGCCGGATCGGAGTAGTACGCCTGGGTGGCGGCGTAGGCGAAGTCCGCGCAGCTCTCGAAGCGGTCCTCCGGGTCCTTGGCCATGGCCTGTTCGAAGACGGCGTCCAGCGCGGGCGGGAGGTCGGGGTTCACCTCGCTGATCGGCAGCGGGCGTTCCTGGGTGTGGGCGTGCACCCAGCCCAGCGGATTGTCGGCACGGAAGGGGCGATGGTCGGTGAGCAGCACGAAAAGGGTGCAGGCCAGGGAGTATTGATCGGATCGAGGACCGACCGGTTTGCCGCTCACCTGTTCCGGTGATGCGAAAGCGAAAGTGGCGGAGATATTTCCGGTATGGGTGAGCTTCGTGGTCTCGTCGCGCAGCCGGGCGATGCCGAAGTCGGTGAGCAGGGCGCGCTCCGGGCGGCCGTTGTCCGGATCGGCGATGAGGATGTTGGAGGGCTTCACATCCCGGTGCAGCACGCCCTTGCCGTGCGCGTAGTCGAGCGCGGCCCCGATCTCGGTGGCGATGCGCAGGCCGCGATCGGGCGAGACATGGTGCAGCTCAGCGGCATCCACACCGTCGATGAACTGCATGGAGATCCAGAGCAGGTCCTCGGCCACGCCCCGGTCGTAAATCTGCACGATATTGGGATGGTCGAAGTGGGCCGCGATATCCGCCTCGCGCTCGAAACGCCGCCAGACGTCGGCGTCTTCGGCGACATCGTCGCGCTTCAAGATCTTCAGAGCCGTTAGCCTCGGCAGCCGCGGGTGCCGCGCCGCATAGACGACGCCCGATCCCCCGGCACCGATTCGCCGCGCGATCACATACCCGGCGATAACTTCGCCGGGTCGCAGCTCGGTGGTCATGCTCCCTCTTTACGGTTCCGGCCCGGCCCCACGCCCAGTTCGGATAACAACCATCTTGAAGGACTTCGCCGGATTCGGCTAGGTAGATGCGCAGCCACCGTCGGCGCGGTCGATAGAGTCGGTGCTCGTGCGCGCAGACTCCCGAGCGTTCCACCGCTTCCGACTCATCGCCCTGGTCTCCGGGTTACTGGGATTCCTGCTGGCGGTGATCACGCCGATCCTGCCGGTGAACCAGGACCGGCCGACACTGCACTGGCCGCAAGGGGATACGGCGAACGTCGATGCCCCGTTGGTGTCGTATGTGCCGTTGAGCCTGGATGTCAGCCTGCCGTGCCAGCTGCTGCGCGAGTTGCCGACCGGGACGCTGTTCTCGACGGTGCCCGCGGCGTCGGGGCAGGCCGAGAGCAAGGGCCTGGTCGTCAAGGTGACCGACGAACCCGAGAAGGGGCGCACGGTCGCGGTGCTGACGCGGCTGATTCCGCTGCTGTCCGCGCCGGTCGCCGAGATCGAGAACTGCACCGCCGTCACCGTGCACTCGGACGCCACCGAGACCCGCGTGGAGTTCGCCGGGGTCAGCCGCAAGGACGGGACGCCGTTCACCGGCAAGGTGGGCGGGGACACCCGGCCGCAGGTGGTGGGCCTGTTCACCGATTTGAAGCGGGATCAGCTCGGAACCGCTTCCGCCACCGTGGATATCGACGCGCGCTTCACCTCCAGCCCGAACTGGATCAAGCGGGCCGCGACCATCGGCGCGGTGCTGTTCACCCTGCTCGCCCTGTACGCGCTGCACATGCTCGACGCCTCCGACGGCCGCAAGCCGCGCCGCTTCCTGCCCGCGCACTGGTGGCGGGTGCGGCTCGCGGATGTCGCGGTGATCGGCACCCTGCTGGTCTGGCATGTCATCGGCGCGAACACCTCCGATGACGGCTACATCCTGAATATGGCTCGGGCCTCGAAGGTTTCGGGCTACATGGCCAACTACTACCGCTGGTTCGGGGTGGCCGAGGCCCCGTTCGGCTGGCCGTACGAGGTGCTGGCCTGGATGACCCGGATCAGCGATTCCAGCCCGTGGATGCGCCTGCCCGCCCTGCTGGCGGGCATCACCTGCTGGCTGGTGATCAGCCGGGAAGTGCTGCCGCGCTTGGGTTCGCGGGTGCGGCGCGACAATGTCGCGATCTGGACCGCCGGGCTGGTGTTCCTGGCCGCCTGGATGCCCTACGACAACGGCCTGCGCCCCGAACCGCTGATCGCCGCGGGCGCGCTGCTGACCTGGTGCTCGGTCGAGCGCGCCATCGCCACCGGGCGGCTGCTGCCCGCCGCGATCGGCGTGCTGATCGCCGCGTTCTCGCTGGCGGCCGGACCGACCGGACTCATCTGCCTGGCGGCGCTGTTCGCGGGCGCGCGACCGGTGCTCATGGTCATCATCAAGCGCGCCAAGGACGGCCCCGGTTCGTGGCTGCTGCGCTACGGCGCGCTGCTCGCGCCCGGCGTGGCGGCCGGAACCCTGGTGCTGGTGGTGGTTTTCGGCGATCAGACGCTGGCCTCGGTGATGGAGGCGACCCGGGTGCGCACCCTCATCGGGCCCAATGTGGCCTGGTTCGACGAGCGCACCCGCTGGGACTCGCTGCTCATGCTCTCCCCCGACGGGTCGCTGGCCCGCCGATTCGGCATTCTCGCCATGCTGCTCGCGCTGGGCGTGTGCGTGATGGTGATGCTGCGCAAGAACGGCCGCATCCCGGGCACCTCGCGGGGTCCGTCGGCGCGGATCCTCGGCATCATCTTCATGTCGCTGTTCCTGATGATGTTCACGCCCACCAAGTGGACCCACCACTTCGGCGTGTACGCCGGACTCGCCGGATCGGTGGCGGCGCTGGCCGCGGTCGCGGTGGGGGTCAACGGGATTCGCTCACCGCGCAACCGGACGCTGTTCACCGCGGCGGTGTTCTTCCTGCTGGCCATCACCTTCACCGGACCCAATGGCTGGTGGTACGTGTCGAGCTACGGCGTGCCGTGGTTCGACAAGGCCCCGCTCATCGCGGGCAAGGGCTTCTCGACCTTGTTCCTGGGCCTGGCGGTGCTGTGCCTGCTGATCGCGGCCTACCAGCATTTCCGGGAGCCGTACGCCACGCCGAAACCGGCGCGTGGCTTCGACAAGTTCGCCAGCATGCCGCTCACCATCGCGGCGGCCGCACTGGTGCTGTTCGAGGTGCTGTCGCTGGCCAAGGCCGCGGTCGGCCAGTACCCGGCCTACTCCATCGCCGAATCGAATCTGCGGGCGCTGAAGGGTGATTCGTGCGCGCTGGCCAACGAGGTGCTGGTGGAGACCGACACCGCCGGATCACTGCTGCACCCGTGGACCGGCTCGGACGCCGACGGACTGGTGGCCGACAACACCGGGTTCACACCCAACGGCGTCGCCTCCGACCTGACCGCCGACACCGAGGAGACCGTCACCGGCGGGGCCAACTCGGTCAACGACAAGTCCGGCAACAAAACCTCCAAGACCACCGGCGCGGGCACCGGCGGCGGCAAGAGCGACGAGACCGGGATCAACGGCAGCACGGTCGCCCTGCCCTTCGGCCTGGACCCGGCCAAGACGCCGGTCATGGGCAGTTACACCGATGGCGAGCAGCAGGTTTCGAAGCTCACCACGCAGTGGTACAACGCCGAGCAGCTGAAGTCGGCGCGCCATGACCCGGCGTATCAGGTGCTGGTGATCACGGCGGCGGGCCGCATCAAGTCCTTCAACAAGGACGGGGTGGAGACCTACGGCCAGGACCTGATCGTCGAGTACGGCACCCGCGACGCCGACGGCAAGGTCACCGACACCGGGCAGATCCGGCCGATCGATATCGGCCCCAGCCCGTCCTGGCGCAATCTGCGCGTCCCGCTGGACCAGATTCCCGCCGGGGCCAATGCGATTCGCCTGGTGCTCAACGACGCCGACATCACGCCGCGCCAGTGGCTCGCGGTCACCCCGCCGCGCCTGCCCAAGCTCGCGACCCTCAATGACGTTATCCCCCATGACGCCCCGGTCCTCGAGGACTGGCACGTGGGCCTCGCCTTCCCCTGCCAGCGCCCCTTCGACCACCACGACGGCGTGGCCGAGGTGCCGCAGTGGCGCATCCTGCCCGACCGCGTGGGTCAAGACGCCTCGAACGCGTGGCAGGACGACATCGGCGGCGGTCCACTGGGCTGGACGGGATTGCTGCTGAAATCCGAGACCCGGCCGACGTATCTGAAGCACGACTGGAGCCGGGACTGGGGTGCACTCGAGCAGTTCACCCCTTATGTCCCGGATGCGGCGAAAGCCCCGATCCTCGACGTGACGGTCCAAACCCGCTCCGGCCTGGCCAAGGATTCCCCGATCAAGGCCAAGTAGAACCACGAAAAGCCCGCTCGAAGCTTTGCTTCGGGCGGGCTTTTTCGATGATTTTCACCATGCGTGTCGTGGCGCGGGAGTGAACACGGCCACTCTCAGTGACTGCCTATACGATCAGCAACCGTGCCCGACGCCTCCGCAGTCCTCACGAAGCCGAATCCCTCGGCGACCGCACCCGCAACACCGCGCGATTTCCGCATCGCGAAGCTCATCGCCATCGTCGCCGGCCTGCTCGGCGCCGTGTTCGCGCTGGCGACCCCGTTCCTGCCGGTGCAGCAGACGCAGGCGGAGGTGAGCTGGCCGCAGGGCAATTCGCTCGATCCGGTGCAGGCGGCGCTGGTGTCGCAGGTGCCGATCGACGTGAACCTCAGCATTCCGTGTTCCGCGGTCGGGCAACTGGATCCGCGCGGCGGCATCCTGTTGGCAACCGCGCCGCCGCAGGGCAAGGGCGCGGACCTGGAGGCCATGTTCGTCCGCGTGTCCGGCGACGCCGTCGACGTGCTGGACCGGAATGCCGTGGTGGCCACCGCGACCCGCGCGGAGATGAACGAGTGCTCCAAGCTCGTCATCACCTCCGACGACAAGCAGACCTACGCCAGCTTCGAGGGCGTCACCCGCACGGTCGAGAAGCCGACCGCCGACGGCGGCCGCGAACTCGTCACCGTGCCGGTCGAGGGCCGCCTGCTCGGCGATCTGCGCCCGCAGGTGGTGGGCGTCTTCACCGATATGAAAGGCGCGGTCCCCGAGGGCCTTTCGTTCCACATGACGGTGGACTCGCGGTTCTCCTCCTCGCCGACGCTGATCAAGCTGGTCGCGATCATCGCCGCCGTGCTGCTCACCCTGCTGGCCATGGGCGCGCTGGCGGTGCTGGACACCAGTGACGGCCGCGGTCACCGCCGCATCCTGCCCGCGCACTGGCTGAAGCCGACCTGGGCCGACGGCGGCATCATCGGCACCCTGCTGCTGTGGCACTTCGTGGGGGCCAACACCTCCGACGACGGCTACATCCTGACCATGGTGCGCGCCGCACCGCACGCGGGCTACCTGGCCAACTACTTCCGCTGGTTCGGCGTCCCGGAGGCCCCGTTCGGCTGGTACTACTACGTCATCCAGGCGTTCGCCGAGATCTCCACCGCCAGCCCGTGGGTGCGAATTCCCGCGCTGCTCTGCGGGATCCTGTGCTGGCTGGTGATCAGCCGCGAGGTGGTGCCGCGGCTGGGCAACGCCGTGGCCAAGTCCAACATCGCCCTGTGGACCGGCGGCCTGGTGTTCCTGGCCTTCTGGCTGCCCTACGACAACGGCCTGCGCTCGGAGCCGATCGTCGCGCTGGGCGCGCTGCTGACCTGGGTGTCCATCGAACGGGCCATCGCCACTTCACGATTGCTGCCCGCCGCGGTCGCGGTGCTGGTGGCGGCGTTCACGCTGGCGGCCGCACCGACCGGTCTGATGTGTGTGGCGGCCCTGCTCGCCGGTATCCGGCCACTCGTACGAATCGTGGTGCGACGCCGCAAGCAGTTCGGCGACCTGGCCCTGCTGGCCCCCATCGCGGCGGCCGGATTCCTGGTCCTGGTGGCGGTTTTCGCCGATCAGACCTTCGCCGGAATCATGGAGGCCAACCGGGTACGGCAGGTGACCGGGCCCAACCTGGCCTGGTACGAGGACTACCTGCGCTACTACTACCTGTTCGTCGAGACCGTGGACGGCTCGCTGGCGCGGCGCTTCGCCTTCCTGCTGATGATCCTGTGCCTGATCACCACCATGCTGGTGCTGCTGCGCCGCCGCCAGGTGCCGGGCATCGCCAGCGCGCCGACCTGGCGGCTCATGGGCGTCGTCTTCGGAACCATCTTCTTCATGATGTTCAACCCGACCAAGTGGACCCACCACTTCGGTTCGTACGCGGGCATCGCGGGCTCGCTGGCGGCGGTGACCGCGGTCGCGGTGTCCGCCACCGCGCTTCGCTCCCGCAAGAACCGCTCGGTGTTCCTGGCCGGGCTGCTGTTCACCCTCGCCGTCGCCTTCTCCGGCATCAACGGCTACTGGTACGTCTCCAGCTACGGCGTGCCGTGGTTCGACAAGCGGGTGTCGCTGCACGGCTTCCAGTCCAACACCTTCATGCTCATGCTCTTCGGGCTGGCGCTGGCCGTGGTGGCCTGGCAGTCGCTGCGCGAGGGCTACGCCAAGCCGGAGGCGAACGGGACGACCAAGCGCGGCAGGCGGATCCGCAAGTTCGCGGCCGTCCCGCTCACCGTGGTGGCGGCGCTCATGGTCGGCTTCGAGGTGCTCTCGCTGGTCAAGGGCGCGGTCACGCAGTACCCGGCGTACTCGCTGGCCCGCTCCAACTTCGACGCGGTCAGCGGCAAGACCTGTGGATTGGCCAACGACGTGCTGGTCGAGCCGGACGTCAACAGCGGTGACCTGCAGCCGATCAGCGACCAGGGGCATCCCCCGGACAACAACGATCCGCTCGCCGGTCAGGGCTCGAAGGGCTTCTCCCCCAACGGCGTCGCCGACAAGCTGGACGCCGACAGCGTCGAGGTGAAGCCGGGCACCGGCAACACCTCCACCCAGACCGTCGGCCCGGCCTTCGAGAAGGGCCAGAACGCGGGCACCGGCGGCGGCAAGGGCGCGGAGGGCGTCAACGGTTCCACCGTGGCGCTGCCCTTCGGCCTGAACCCGGCCACCACCCCGGTCATGGGCAGCTACCAGGACGGCGTGCAGCAGCCCGCCGAGCTCACCTCCAGCTGGTACTCGCTGCCCGCGCAAACCGCGGACACCCCGCTGATCGTCATCTCGGCGGCCGGTCGCGTGATGTCCTTCGACGACACCGGCAATATGACCTACGGCCAGGACCTGTTCCTGAAGTACGGGCACCACAACGCCGACGGCAGCGTCACCGAACTGGGCCAGTACCGCCCGCTCGACGTCGGCCCGGCCCCGTCCTGGCGCAACCTGCGCATCCCGCGTTCGGCCCTGCCCGCCGACGCCGACGCGGTCCGCATCTACGCCCGCGACCCGATCCTGATCGGCGACCAGTGGCTGGCCTTCACCCCGCCGCGGGTGCCGAAGCTGGTGTCGCTCAACAACTATCTGGGTTCCACCCAGCCGATTCTGCTGGACTGGGCCGTGGGCCTGCAGTTCCCGTGCCAGCACCCGTTCGATCACCGCAACGGCGTGGTGGACGCGGCCCCGAAGTACCGGATCCTGCCGGACCGGCCGCTGGCCATCAGCTCCACCAACACCTGGCAGGCCGAGGAGTTCGGTGGTCCGCTGGGCTGGGCGGAGATGCTCTCGTCCTCCAAGACGGTCCCGACCTATCTGAAGGACAACTACGCCCGCGACTGGGGTTCGCTCGAGCAGTACGAGCCGTACTACTCGGATCCGTCCGATCCGGCGAAGTTCCCCAAGCCCGCCCAGATCGACACCCACGAGGTGACTCGCTCCGGGTTCTGGTCACCGGGCAAGATGCGGGTCTTCTGACCCGCGACATGACGTGATCGGTGGCCGCCCGCGACATTGCGGGCGGCCACTGTTGTTTCGAGTCTCGACTGTTCGAATCGGCTAGCGTTTGGCGTCTACGTGCGCGACCCATTCGTAGACGGGCAGGCTGCCTTCCGGTGTGTCCTCCCACCGTGGCGTCTGCTTGAACCGCTCGTATCCGCCCCCGAACGCCACTCGCAGCTCGAAGCCCGGTGGGGTGATCGGAACGATCCGCTTTTCGAGGCCATCCGGCCCGCCTTCGAGTAGCGCCAAGGGTGAGGTACTCATAGCTGAAGGCTCTCACATCTGTGCGAGCCACCCGATAGATTCAGCGCAATCGGCGAGCCGCCTGAACAAGGCCCGAGAGCGGCTCAGGACAGGCCGACGACACCCAGCAGGGTGCTGAGCAGGCCGCCGATGATCGGGATCTTGGACGCGCTGCCGGTGTTCATCCCACCCACGGGGATCGAGGTGACGCTGACGCCGATGTTCATCGAGTTGGCGCTGCCGCTGTTGCCGTCGTCGCTGGCGATGATCTTGTAGGTGCCCGCCGCGGTCGGGGTCCACTGCACGCTGGCGGTGCCGGACGAGCTCACCGGGAAGGCTCCCAGGAAGGAGGGGGTGCCACCGGAGGGGTCGCCGAGCCAGAAGCTCACCTGGGTGCCCGCGTTGGTGCCGCCGACATTCGCGGTCACCGTGTAGGTCTGGTTGACGTGCGCCAGCGCGGTTCCGGCCGAGAGGCCGGTGATCTGCGCGGACGCGCTGGGCGCGGCGGACATGACCGCCAGCGCGGTGGCGGCGGTGGCCACACCACCGATGATCGATCGTCGAATTCGCGGGGTAGCCATCAGCGGTTCGCTCCAAAGCTCGCATTCCAAAACTGAAATGCGAGCTTTTCATAGCTACAGCGGGATCAGATGATGTTTGCGCGGATTGCGGGGGATTTTCTTGTCCCGTAGCAGGTGCAGCGCGCGGCGGATCTCCAGCCGGGTGGTGGCCGGATCGATGACGGCGTCGATATAGCCGCGTTCGGCCGCCACCCACGGGGTCGCGATGGTGGCGTTGTAGAAGTCGATCATCTGCTGCCGCATGGCCGCCCGCTGGTCCTCCGGGGCCGCGTCCAAGCTCTTGGCCCCGATCAGCGACACCGCGCTCTCCGCGCCCATGACCGCGATCCGCGCCGTCGGCCAGGCCAGATTCACGTCCGCGCCAAGCTGTTTGGAACCCATGACGGCGTATCCGCCGCCGTAGGACTTGCGGATCACCACGGTCACCTTCGGGACCGTCGCCTCCACGAAGGAGAAGATGAACCGGCCGCCGCGCTTGATGACGCCGATCTTCTCCTGCTCGACCCCGGGTAGGAAGCCCGGTGTATCGACGACGAAGACCAGTGGAATCTCGAACGCGTCGCACAGCCGCACGAAATGCGCGGCCTTGTCCGAGGCGCGCGCGTCCAGCGCGCCCGCGTAGACCATCGGCTGATTGGCCACCACGCCGACCGTGCGGCCGTCCACCCGGGCGAAACCGCAGATGACGTTCTTGCCCGCGGTCTCACCGAATTCGTGGAACGCGCCGTCGTCGAAGATGCGGAGCAGGATCTCGTGCATGTCGTAGCCCGCGTTGTCGGCGTCGGGCACGATGCCGTTGAGCTCCAGATCCGATTCGGTGAGTTCCGGTTCCAGACCGGGATTCACGATCGGCGGCAGTTCCTGGCAGCTCGACGGCAGATAGCTCAGATAGTCGCGCACCCATTCGAAGGCGGCGTCCTCGGTCTTGGCGACGTGGTGGATATTGCCGTACTGCGCTTGGGAATTCGCGCCGCCGAGCTCCTCGAGGCTGACGTCCTCACCGGTGACCTCGCGAATCACCTTGGGGCCCGTCACGAACATGTAGGCGGCCTCGGTGGCCACCACCACGTCGGTATTGATGGGCGCGTAGACCGCGCCGCCCGCGCAGCTGCCCAGGATCATCGAGATCTGGGGCACCAAGCCGGACAACGGTTCCTGACGACGGCCCAGCTCGGCGTACCAGGCCAGCGAGGTCACCGCCTCCTGCACGCGCGCGCCGCCGGAGTCGTTGATGCCGACCACCGGGCAGCCCACCTTGGCCGCGAATTCCATGATGCCCGCGACCTTCCGGCCGAACATCTCGCCGACCGAACCGCCGTACACGGTCTGATCATGGGAGAAGACGGCCACCGGGCGGCCCTCCACGAGCCCGTGGCCGGTGACCACGCCATCCCCGTAGAGGGCATTCTTGTCGCCCGGATTGCGCACCAGCGCACCGATTTCCACGAAGGTGCCCGGGTCCAGCAGCATATTGATGCGGTCGCGGGCCGAAGGGATTCCCTTCCTGGCCCGCTTGGCTATGCCCGCATCCCCCGCCGGCTCCCTCGCGCTGTCGAGCTTGTGTCGAAGGTCGGCGAGTTTCTCGGCGGTGGTGCTCACTGGACTCCTTTCGGCAAAAACCTACTTTCGCAGAACCGGTGACGCGCTGGTGCTATTTCGTTGTGGTGTCGATCTCGGCGAGTTTCTTGGTGAGATCCGCGCCGATGGTGGCGATGCGGGGCTCGTCGATGATCTGTATGTGGTCGCCCGGGATGTGCACGATGTCCAGATTCGGAATGTGCTCGGCCCAGCCGCCATTCGGCTGCCGGTCGGCGAAACGCGGCTCCAGCTCGATCATTCCGTCGTGGTAGCGATCGGCGAGGTACAGGGTGACCGGGCCGTCGTACTTGGTCGGCTCGATCTTCTGCAGTTCCTTGCTGTCGATCCACGAGGTGCGCTGGTGCTCGACCACACCGCCCGGGATCTCGACCCCGGCGAACTTGATCAGCTCCATGATGATCTCGATCTGCTCCGCATCCGAGGCCGCGGCCAGCTCCGCGAGCTGCTCCTCGTCGAGTTCACCGTTGAAGCCGTAGGTCTTCTGCGCGAAGGACTGGTAGCGACGCAGCCGCTCCACCCGCTCGGCATCCGAATTGTCGTACGGCTCGACCGGAATGGCGAGGTCGATCAGGCCGACCTGGCGGACATCCGCACCCTCGGCGCGCATGATCTCGCCGACCTTGAGCGCGAACACCGCACCCAGCGACCAGCCGTAGAAGACGTACGGGCCCTCCGGCTGCCGCTTGCGGATCTCCGGAATGTACTGCCGCGCACGCTCTTCGATGGTGCCCTCGACGCGTTCGAAGCCGTACATCGGGGTGCCCGCCGGGAGGCGGTTCAGCAGCGGCTCGTAGACGAGCGTGTTGCCGCCCGAGGCGTGGAACACGAAGACCGGCACGGCATTCGAACCGGCCTCCTTCGCGCGCAGCGTGCGCACGAAGCCCTCGAGATCCGAGCTCTTGCCCTGGTAGCGCACGACCACCTCGGACAGCTGCTCGATGGTCTTGCACGCCTTCACCTCGGCCGGATCGACCTCGGCCTTGACCCGCTCCGACAGCCGCGCCGCCACCTTGGCGATGGTCTCGTCGTCGACCTCGGGCAGCGCGTTGAAGATGCCGCCCGCGGTCTTACCGGTCACCATCGCCCAAGTGGCGAAGGCGAGGCGCTCCTCGCCATTGCGCGGCGGCACGTTGTCGGCATCGGTCTCGGCGATCGGCGCGGCCGACTCGAGCACTGCCTCAACGGCTTCGGCTTCGGCGACGATCTCCTCGGCCTCGGCCACCGGAGACGTGGTCTCGGTCTTCGGCAGCAGCGCCGCCGGATCCTTGCCCTCGGCCATGGCCGCGCGAGCGGCGGAGATGAAGTCGGCGTCGACGGCGATATCCTCGCCCGCGGCCTGCCGCGCGGCAATGTCGTCGAGCTGATCGCGGTGCTCGACGGCGTAGCGCAGTACCTTGCCGACCTCGAGCAGGCTGGCGTCGCGCACGGCCTGGATCTGCAGCTGCGGGATGTCGAACTCGTACTCGACGCGGTTCTTGATGCGCATGGCCATCAGCGAGTCGAGACCCAGCTCCATGAGCGGGATCTCCATCGGCAGATCCTCGACCGCGTAGCCCATGGACTCGGCCACGATGATGGCCAGGCGGGCCTCGATGGTCTGGGTGCCCTGGGGATCCCAGCGCTCACCGGGAGCCGCCTCGATCGCGGCGGCCGGGGCCGCTTCGACGACCGCGGCCGCGACCGGCTGTGCCACAGCGGATTCCGGCAGCGGAGCCCCGGAGGTGACGACCGCGTCGAACAGCGGGCGGAAGACGGTGCCTTCCTTGGCGTGCACGGAGACCGACGCGCCGCCCGGGTGCGGGGTGAGCGTGGTGGTCAGGGTGCCCGCGGCCGGGATCTGGCCGTGCGCCAGCGAGGCGCCGACCGTGACGTCCGAAAGGACCTGCGCGGCAGCGGCATTCACCAGCGCGGCGAGATCCGTGACGGCGGACGCCTGGACCTCCCACACGTGGCGGCCGTCCGGCAGCGCGACATGCGCGCCGGGGACGCGGGCATTGCCCGAGCCGCCGCCGAAACCGCCGGACGTCTTGGGCCAGTACTGCTTCCGCAGGAACGCGGTGCGCGGGGCGTCGCCGTAGTCACCGGCGGGCAGCAGCGACGGCAGGTCCACCTTGTGGCCGTGCACGTACAGCTGCGCCATGGCGGTGATGATGCCCGCGGCCTCGTCTTCCTTGCGCTTCAGCGTTGGGATGAGCGCCGCGTTGTGCACGCCCGCCGCGAAGGTGGTGCCCAGGACCTGCATCAGCGCAACGGAATTCGGTGCCAGCTCCAGGAACGTGGTGATGCCGGTGTTCACGGCGCCGCGGATGGCATTGGTGAAGTACACCGAGCCGCGCATGTTCATGACCCAGTAGTCGACATCGTGCACCGGCGGGTTGCCCGCCTTGTAGTGGGCGTTCGGGTGCACGGTGGAGTACAGGTCGCGCTTGAGCTTGGTGGGCTCGATGCCCGCCAGCTCGGCGGCGAGCTCGCCCAGCAGCATGTCCATCTGCGAGGTGTGGCCCGCGCCGCGGGTCTGCAGCACGCGCGCGAACTTGCCGTCGGCCTCGGCGCGCGCCACGATCGCGTGCACCTGGTCGGGCATGCCACCGATGACGGTGTTGTTGGGCGCGGCGTACACCGCGACCTCGATATCGGGGAACTCGGTCTCGATGAGCTTGGCGACCTCGTCGGCCGAGTACTCCAGCAGCGCCATATTGCGCACCTGGTCGTCGGTCAGCATGGCCTCGCCCTCGGCCATCAGCCGCGAGCGGGCGCAGATCACGCGGACCGCGTCCTCGAGCGGCAGACCGCCCGAAATGTAGGCGGCCGCGACCTCACCCTGGGAGTGGCCGACCACGCCCTCGGGCTCCGCGCCGTGCGCGCGCAGGATCGAGGCGAGACCCACCTGGATGGTGAAGGTGCCGACCTGGCCGGTGCCGATGTCCCAGTCCATGGAGTCGTCGAGGATCATCTCCTTGACCGAGTACCCGGCCTCGTCGACGACCAGCTCGTCGACCTGGTCGACGGCCTTGCGGAAGATCGAGTTCTCGGTGTAGAGCTGCTTGCCCATCTTGCGGTGCTGCGCACCGAAACCGGCCATCACCCACAGCGCGCCCAGCGGGGCCGGGGAGTCGGCGGTGAAGACGCTGTTGCCGGGCTTGCCCTCGGCGATGGCCCGCAGGCCCGCGACGGCTTCCTCGTGGGTCTTGGCGACGACCACACCGCGCGAGCGGCCGTGGTTGCGCTTGGCCAGCGTGCGGGCCACATCGACCAGCGGAGTCGCCTGTCCCGCTTCGGATTCCAGCCAGTCGGCCAGATCCTTGGCGGCGCGCTTGCGACGCGAGGGCAGGTAGCCCGACACCGGGATGATGTACGGCATCGGCTCTTCGCGGTTGCCCCACTCGGGCTCCGGCGCAACAGCTTCCACGATCGCTTCGGCCTCGGCGACCACATCGGTGGTCTCGTCGTCGAGGTCGGTGGTCTCGGGCAGTTCGGGGGTGGCCGGGGTCGGCACGTACTCCTGCACGACCACGTGCGCGTTGGTGCCGCCGAAGCCGAAGCCGGAGATGCCGATGGTGGCCTTGCCGCTGTAGCGCGGGAACTCGGTCGGCTCGTCGATGACCTTCAGGTTCGCCTGGTCGAACGCGATGAACGGGCTCGGACCGGCGTAGTTCAGGTGCGGCGGAATGACGTTGTGCTGCAACGCCATGATCACCTTCGCCAGGCTGGCCGCGCCCGCCGCGGCCTCCATGTGGCCGAAGTTCGTCTTGGCCGAACCAAGCAGCGCGGGCTTGTCGGCGTCGCGGCCGCGGCCGATGACGCGGCCCAGCGCGTCCGCCTCGATCGGGTCGCCGATCGGGGTGCCGGTGCCGTGCGCCTCGATGTAATCGACCTGGGACGGCGGGATTCCGGCGTCCCGGTACGCCTGGCGCAGCACGGCGACCTGCGCGTCCGGGTTCGGGGCGAGCAGGCCGTTGGAGCGGCCGTCGCTGTTGACCGCGGTGCCCTTGATGACCGCGTAGACGGTGTCGCCGTCGCGTTCGGCGTCGGCGAGGCGCTTGAGCACCACCAGCGCCGCACCCTCGGAGCGGATCATGCCGTCGGCGTCCTTCGAGAACGCCTTGATGTGACCGTCTTTGGCGACGCCGCCGTTCGCGTCGAAGGCGATCGTCGCGGCGGGCGACAGCAGCACGTTGGTGCCGCCGGCCAGCGCCAGATCGGC